>JBCDCH010000069.1 GCA_039182125.1 Planctomycetota bacterium | reverse complement strand
TTCCGCTGCCGGAGGCAGCGGACTACATGGAGAAGGTTCGGGAGAAGGTGAGCAAGCAAAACAGTGACGCTTCGGAAACCCACGAACGTCGACAAGCATTCTGGGCAGGCCTGCAAAAACACCTTGGCGAAACCGACCTTCATCATGGTCGTCGGGCTTCATCCTCGTCTGGCCGATTCACCGCACGACTCTCGACTTCGATCAGTCTTCAGTATGTGGTTCGAGACGGAGAGATAGGAGTGGATTTGGAGATTCGTTCAGATGGAAAGAGTGGAAGAAATGCCCGTGAAGAGTTCGATCGCCTTGCCGCATGCCGAGCGGAGATCGAGAGGTCTGTTGGCAATTCGCTCGAGTGGAGACGCGATGACGCGTTACGATTTAGCAAGGTTCGATGGCGTAGCGATATTGGATCACTGCGAAGCGAAACCACAAAATGGCCGGACATCCATCTTTCGATGGTGCAAGTGATGCGCCGCATGCACGCGGCATTTGCCCCACATCTCTGAGCGGCGGCCATCGGAAGCGTTGGGACGTCGAATACCCCGTCGTTCGCCGCTCAACGCCGGGCTTTCGACTTCTTCTTCGCCGGCTTGCGCGTCGGGTCGGGCAGGCGGCCATCCTTGATCAACTCCATCACCGCGGCGGGGGGCTGGCGTTGATTGAGGAGTTGCACCATCGCCCTCATGTACGGGTCGATGTGGTTGAAGTACGGGCGATACGCCTGGCAGAGGTAGTTCAGGCCGTCCTCGCCGGTGGGGGTTTTGACGAAGCGGTGCTTGGGGCATTCGCCGTGGCAGGCGAAGCGGACTTCGCACTCACGGCAGTACTGCGGAAGGCTGTCGAGCTTGGCCTGGCCGAACGCGCGCTGTTGGTCGCTGGTGACCATCTCGCCCAGCGGGGCGTTCATGATGTTGCCCAGGCGGTACTTGGGGTAGACGTAGTGGTCGCAGGAATAGACATCGCCGTTGTGTTCGATGGCCATCGCGTCGCCGCAGGTCGGGCTGAACACGCAGAGCGATCCGCCGCCCTGGCCGGTGTACTGCTTGACCCAGTTGCCCAGCGCGACGTCGATCATCTGCACGAACGTCTTGCCGATGTCACGCTTGACCCACTCGTTGAAGATCGCGATGTGGAACTCGCCGTAGGCCTTCGAGTTCACGCTCCATTCGGTGACCGGTGCGAAGTGGCGTTCACCGGTCTCGGGGTCGGGCGGGCCTTGCAGGTCGAGGTTGAGGATCTGGAACGGGCCGGACTCGGTGATGTTGCGTTCGACGATCGGGATGAACTGCATGAACCCGCTGCCGTGCTCGCGGAGGAAGCGGTAGATGTCCAGCGGCTTGTGTACGTTCGCCGCATGCACAGTGGTGAGCGTGTTGAACTCGACGCCGTGCTTCTTGAGCAAAGTCAGTCCGCGGTACACCTCGGGAAACGTCGGCTTCTGCTGCTTGTCGACGCGGTAGGCGTCATGCAGTTCCTCCGGCCCGTCGATGCTCAGGCCGACGAGAAATTTGTTCTCCGCGAGAAACTCACCCCATTCGTCGTCGAGGAGCGTGCCGTTGGTTTGGAAGGCGTTGGTGATCTCCTTGCCGTCGGCGTACTTCTTCTGAAGCTCGACGACCTTGCGGAAGAACCGCACGCCCAGCAGCGTCGGCTCGCCGCCTTGCCACGCGAAGCTCACCTGCCGGCCCGGCTGCGTGTGAATGTACTGAGCGATGTACTTCTCCAGCACGTCGTCGGGCATCGCCCACTTGCGCTCACCGTCGTAGAGCGCTTCCTTTTCGAGGTAGAAACAGTACTTGCAATCGAGATTGCAGATCGGGCCGATCGGCTTGGTCATGACGTGGAACGGCCGGGTCGCGGTGTGCAACGTCTGCAGCGGAGCGGGGCGCAGGGCCGGCGGCGTGTCGGTGATCGGCAACTTCATGACTCGCCTGCCATGGTACCGCCCACCGCCTGCCTCAGCGCGATCCGCAGTCCCTCCATCAAATCGTCCCGGGCCGCCAAAACGTGGTTCTCGTCCAGGCGATTGGTAAGGCCGATTTGTTCGAGCCCACGCCGGACACGCTGGTTGACGCCGCAGAGGAAGACCTCGCGGCCCTCGGTCTGCATCAGCACGATGAACCGCTCCAGCGTGTGCAATGCCGTGACGTCGATGTGATGCACGCGGCGCAGGCGCAGGATGACGGATTTCGCGTCGGTGGCGCGAAGCCGCTCGAGTTCGCGCTCCAACGCGTCGGCAGTCGCGAAGAACAGGTCGCCCTCGAGTTGGAGGATCGGCACCTCGCCCATCGGCTCGCCGACATCCGCCTCACGAAACCGGCCGTCGGCGGTCGGCACGAGCCGACTTACGAACAGCTTCGCCGACACGCGCAGCTGCAGCATGATGTTGAGCCCGATCCCGATGAACACCGCGTACTTCAGCGGCAAAAACAGCGTCGCACCGAACGTGGCAAGGCAGACGATCGCGTCGTCGGGGTTGGCCGCGAGGGAACGCTTGAAGTAGCGCCAGTCGATCAGTCCCCACGCCACGACGAACAGGATCGCCGAGATCGAGCTCATCGGCACGAACTCCGCCAGCGGCGCTAGCAGCAGGAAGACGACCGCGACGAAGATGGCGTTGTAGATCCCGCTGAACGCCGTGGCCGCGCCGGCCTGATGGTTGAGTGCCGAGCGCGAAAAACTGCCGCTGCCGGGGATGCAGCTGAGGAAGCTGGTGATCGCGTTGGTCAAGCCCTGGCTGAAGAGCTCCTGGTTCGCGTCGATCTTGTCGCCGGTCTGCAGGGCGATGGCCTTGCCGATGGCGTACGCCTCCATGAGGCCGAGCAGGGCCAGCGCGAAGCCACCCAGCATGAGCGTGCCGAGCATGTCCTGGTCGAACGTCGGCACGCTCAGCACGTCGAAGCCGCCGGAGATCTCGGGGATGCGTCGCGGCGACATCCAGTTGAGCAGCCAGACCAATCCGCCGGCAACGAGGATCGCGATGAGCGGCCCGGGGAAGTACCGGCTGATGCGCTTGCCGAGCACGACGATCGCCAGCGCGACCAGCCCGAGCACCAGCGCACGCCAGTTCGCTTCGCCAATGACCGAGGCAGTGCGCATGATCGTTTCCTGGATGCCGAACGTGAGCAAGTAGGGCGTCTCGCCGATGACAAGCGGGGCTTTCTTGAAGCCGAGGAAGGCGTCGACCTGCCCCGCGGCGATCAGCACCGCGGCCCCAGCGGTGAAGCCGACGATCACGCTGCGGCTGACGTAGCGCACCAAGTTACCGACGCCGACCGACGCGAGGCCCATCTGGATCAGCCCCTTGATCAGCGTCAGTGCAAACACGAACGCGAGGTAGTCGGCCCCCTCGCCGCCGATCGCCCGGGTCGCGATGGACGCCACAAGCAGCGACTGCGAGTTGATCGGCCCGACCGAGAGCAGCTTCTGACTGTTGAGCAGCGAGCCGATCAGGCACTGGAAGACGACGGTGTAAATCCCGTATTGCACCGGCACGCCGGCGATGAGCGCGTACGCCATGGACTGCGGCACCGCGACCGCGGCGACGGTCGCACCGGCAACAACGTCCCGGCGAAACTTGCCGCCCGAGTAGGTGCGCGTTTCGGTCGCGATCTGCCGCAACGGCGTGGCGAGATAAGTCAGCGGGCTGGCCAAGCGAGGGCGAACCTAGCGGCGGGGCGGCGGGGGTGTCAAAGCAGTCGACGAAACTGATCGATCGTCAGACCCGCCTGCTTCACGATCGCGGCCATGGTGTAGGCGTTGATCGGATTGTGACGCGGGATTTCGATTCGGATATCGGCTTTGCTCATGATGAGGTGGCCGCTCTGGCGGACAATCTCGAAACCGGCTTTCTCAAAGGCTTTGACCGCACGACGGTAGTTGATGCCCGGGAGCTTCGGCATGGTCCGTCTCAGGCATGGATCAGTTCGCTCAGTTCGTACTCGACTGTTTCCACGCTCACCTCTTCATTGTCGGCGAACTCAGCAAGCAAATCTTCTTCGCGCACCTCGGCAAGTGACTTGATCGCGTCGAGCAGGTTCTTCTTGGCCTCCGCCATCGTTTCGCCTTGCGTCACGCATCCGGGCATGGACGGGACGAACACCGCATACCCTTCCTCGGATTTCACGAAAACGACTTTGATGGTCATGACGGCATTCTAACGAGTCGATCTCGCCAGGGGCGATTTGTCGTATATGATCACTTTCATGCATAAAACGGATGTCGCCATCGTCGGGGGTGGGATCGTCGGGCTGGCCACGGCGTACACGCTGAGCCAGAAGCATCCCGAACTGCACGTCACCGTGCTCGAAAAGGAAGCGACCCTCGCCAAGCACCAGACCGGCCACAACTCCGGCGTGCTCCACAGCGGCATCTACTACAAGCCCGGCTCGCTCAAGGCGACCAACTGCCGCCATGGCAAGAAGCTCATGGAGCAGTTTTGTGCCGATCATGGCATCGGCTTCGAACTCTGCGGCAAGGTCATCGTCGCCGTCGAGGAGTCCGACCTCGGCCCCTTGCAGACGATCTACGACCGCGGCCAAGAGAACGGCGTCAACTGCGAGATGATCGAGAAGGAGCGCCTCAAGGAACTCGAACCCGAGGCCGCGGGGATCAAGGCGATCCACGTCCCCGAGTCGGGCATCGTCGACTACTCCGAAGTGTGCATGAAGTTCGGCGAGCTGGTCGAGGCCGGCAACGGCACCGTGCTGCTCAACGCCGAGGTGGTCGATGTCATGCGGCGAGACTTCGGCCTGCGGATCGAAACCGAGTCGGCCGGCGGCGTGCAGGCGAAGTACCTGATCAACTGCGGCGGGCTACACAGCGACCGGGTGTGCAAGCTCACCGGTCACAAGCCGCCGGTGAAGATCGTGCCGTTCCGCGGGGAGTACTACGAACTCAAGCCGCACGCGCGGAAGCTGGTGAAGAACCTGATCTACCCGACGCCTGACCCGAACTTCCCGTTCCTTGGCGTGCATTTCACGCGGATGATCCACACCGACGAGCACGGCCCCCAGATCGAGTGCGGCCCCAACGCGGTGCTGGCGTTCAAGCGCGAGGGCTACCACCGCACCAGCTTGAGCCCGCGCGACCTCGCCGAAACGCTAACGTACCCCGCGTTTTGGAAGATGGCGTCGAAGTTCTGGCAGACCGGCATGGGCGAGATGTGGCGCAGTGCCAGCAAGAACGCCTTCGTCAAAGCCCTGCAACACCTGCTGCCGGCGATCAAGAAGGAAGACCTCGTCGCCGCCCCCGCCGGAGTCCGGGCCCAGGCACTCGCGCCCGATGGCAAGCTGGTCGACGACTTCTCCGTGCAGCAGGGCGATCGGATCATCAACGTGCTCAACGCACCAAGTCCGGCCGCGACCGCAAGCCTTGCCATTGCCGAGCACCTCGTCGGGCTGCTTGAGGCTCAACTCGAGCCCACGCCGGCCATGGCGTAGGTGGTTACTCGTCGTCGGGGTTGGCTTCTTCGAAGATGTCCTCGAAGAAGTCGACGGTCTGGTTGTACCAGGCGTTGTTGGTGGAGTAGTCCGCGGCGACGTCGAGGTCGACGCTGGTGGCGGCGCTGAAGTCCCAAATCGCGACACCGGCGGCATTGGCTCGGACCGTATCCAGCTGCAGGCGCCAGAAGTCACCGTCGATCGTCTGCCATTTCAGGTCTTGATTGGACTGGTGGTATCGATTCCAAAGGAACGGGATGACGGGCTTGCCAAACCGTTCGGCCTGCTTGATCGACTCTTCCGCGTACCACTGCCATTCCTGCGGATCGTCGCTGAAGGTGTAAAGCGACGGGTAGATCACATCGACTTGGCGTGCGAGGGGAGCGAGGTAGTCATTCGACGCCTGCCAGTCCATGTATCGATCGGTGTAGCGCTGGATGTTGGCGGCCCAGAAGTCATCGCGTCCCTCGGCGACCGATTCGAGTGCCCGGCGGTAGTAGATCGGTGTCCAATAGTCACGGATCGGGAATGTACCGTAAAAGCCGATCTGCACTTCGGGGAACTCGGCCCGGGCAAAGTCGATGACGGCCTGATAGACGAGCATCGAGCGGTCCACTTCGTCGGTACTGTGGCGGTCAATATCAACTTTCAGGTGTTCGACGTCGAACACGGGCGTTCGGCCTTCATCGACGGCAATCTGGAGCCGGTCACGTAAATCTTCGTAGTCGATTTCCTCCGGGGTCTCGGCGTGACCCACTCCAAAGATCATCAACGCTCCGACGTTCAGATGGTCGTAGTTTTCGGAGAAGTAGCCGCCATTGCCGGTCGTGATGACTTGGAACTGATCGGCCGGTACGACATCCATCGGCTCGCCCGGGTTCTCAGTCGGCTGAGCGCCGCGAACCGACTCGGGAACGACATAGACCTTCTCGAGTGTCCGCCACTCTTCGGGCTCAATGGAGTCAGGGTCCGAGAACATCGCCACAATCACCGGGTCGAGCCCGTTGTAAGCGAGTACCGCTTCGGCTTCCATCTTCGGTCCGGCCGGCGGCACCATCGAGACAAAATCGCCGTCACCGAGTCCGCCATGAAGCATCCGGCGGCCTTCCAGGTTCTCAATCAGTGCGAAGTTCGACATGGTTCAGTCCTGTTTTCTCAAGCATCTACACCCCGACCTGGCATACTCCCGTCGAGATCGTTTGCGGTCCGGCGTTGCACCGGCTCCTGCGATCACATCGGTTCAAATCACAATCAACGAAACAAACCCGGCACAGTCAAATCGTTTTCACGCGCCGCCCGGACAGTTGCAGACGCGCCAAACCACATGAGCGGAACGACAAGTGTAATCCCGTCCATGTTTGACGCACGCTTGTTTCGGCGCGGATTCAGGTCAATCGACATGCAAGGAAATGCTCGACATTGCCGCCCGAGCCGCCGGTGATCGGTGAAGGCGTTTCGCCGATGATCGTAAACCCCGCCCCTGCCACGTCTTCGCGGACCGCCGTCAGAACTTGGTCCAGGTGGGCTTCGGGCAGCCGCCCCTTGAAGAGCAGCGACTTGTCGGCCTCGTAGTGCGGTTTCACGAGGGTCACGACTTGGCCGCTTGCCGTGAGGTTGCGGGCGGCGGTTGCAAGGATCAGCCGCTGCCGGGTCCAACTCGCGTCGATCGTGATCAAATCGACCGGTTCGGGCAGTTCCACGTGCAACGCGTTGGTGCGTTCCATCACGGTGACGCGTTCGTCGTTACGCAGTTTCCAGTCGAGCACGCCATAGCCCGTGTCGACAGCGAAGACCCTTGCCGCACCGCGCTGGAGGAGACAGTCGGTGAATCCACCGGTGGAGCAGCCGAAGTCAGCGCAGGTCAAACCGGCGATGTCGATGCCGAAGGCGTCGAGGGCGTGGTCGAGCTTGCGGCCTCCGCGTGAAACGAACCCGCCCTTGTCCGGCTTGCGTCGGCTCACGCGGCTCCGCCGATGAGCCGGTCGAGCGTGCATTGCCGGACATCGCCCGGGCAACTCCACACGAGCAGGAATAGCGCCTCACGAGCAAGGCGTTGGGCGGGGTGATGGTTGATGAGTGCGGTGCCTTTGTGGACGGCCACCGCCGCATGGGTCAGGTCCTGGGCGAGTGCGATGGTCTGGGCGCGGAGCTGCGTGCCGTCGTCGGTATCGGGGCTGGGTTGCCGGCAGTACCAAAGCACACGGTCGCGCAGGTCGTTGAGGGATTGCTCGGCCGTGCTGATGTGGGCGCGAACCTCGTCACCGGCGTCGAGTTCCATAACGCGGATGGCGGATCGGGCCAAGCCGAGCGCGAGAAACGCCTGGCCGATCGGCACGTCGCGATTCCACTTCCGAAGGACGCCCTCAGTCGGGCCGAGCAACACGTCCTCGGGGTCGATGTGCAGTCCTCGGATGTGGGCGTTGGTCGTGCGGGTTGCGGCAAGCGCGGCGATCGGCGGCGGTTCGGGAATCTCCAACTGGGCGCTGCGTGCCGCGGCCAGCAACTGCTGGCCGTCGGCGAGTGTCGCGCCGATGATCACGACGTCGCATTCGGCAGCGCCGGTGACCCACGGAATGACGCCGTCGAGCCGGTATCCCGTGCCCTCGGGCTCGGCGGTGACCGACGCCTCGCCGAACTGCCGGCTGGTGGTGAGCTGGCTGATGCCGATCGTGCACCAGGATTCGCCCGTGGAAACCAGCGGCAACTGCTCTTCGCGCAGCTTGTCATTGCCCGACGCGGCAAGCAGCGCGACGGCGAGGTCGTGCTGGCGGATGATCAGCGATGTCGCCAGCGATGCGGCCGCGATGTGTTCGTAACGCTCGTGCAACGCGATTGGGTCCAGCCCGTCGCCGCCGTCGGCGATCGGTACGGCCCAGCGTGTCGCGCCGGCTTCGGCAAGGTCGCGCAGATCGGCCGCCGGCCACTGCGCAAGTCGATCGTTCTCGTCAGCGCGTTCGGCGATCCGTTTGCAGGCGTCTTCGATCGAAAGCATGGGAGGAGTTTATCTCACGGGGCAGTTTGTTGCGCACTCAGTTTGCGGCATCCCGCCGCACCCGCGGCAGACCCAGCGGATTGGCCAGGATGCGCAGCTGGCACGACGGGCACACCTTGTACTCAAACCGCCGATGGACCTGATCCTGGGCTTCATCCGCCGACACCGATTGCAGTTGAGCGATCAGTTGTTCGTATGTTTCCCCGGGCGGCTCGTCCGGCGGCGTCGGGTCGGCCAACACGTCGATCCGAACCAGGAAGAACGCCCCGGGCGTCAGCGGCTCTCCGCACGATTCGCAGCGGTCCATGCCGACAGTCATACACTCACCGCCCATGGACCGGTACTACATCACCACGCCGATTTACTACCCGAACGGAGAACCGCACCTCGGCCATGTCTACACGACGATCTGTGCTGACGCGGTGGCGCGGTACCACCGGATGGCCGGCCGCGAGGTCTTCTTCCTCACCGGCACCGACGAGCACGGCGTGAAGATGGTCAACACCGCCAAGGAACTCGGCGTCGAGCCGGCGGAGCTGGCCGACCGGTTCAGCGCCACCTTCCGCGAGGCGTTCGAGCGCTTGCAAATCAGCAACGACGATTTCATCCGCACCGTCGAGCCGCGCCACGAAAACGCGGTCCAGGAAATCGTCCGCCGCATGGTCGAAAGCGGCGACATCTACAAGGACACCTACACCGGCTGGTACGACGAGGGTGAGGAGCGCTTCGTTCCCGAGAACGAGGCGGCGGCAAACGACTACAAGTCTGACATCTCCGGCAAGCCGCTCGTGAGGCACGAGGAGGAGTCGTACTTCTTCCGACTGACCAAGTACCTGCCGAAGCTGGTCGAACACATCGAGACCCATCCCAACTTCATCCAGCCCGACGCCCGTCGGAACAAGGTGCTCGCGGAACTGAAGGGCGAGGTGAGCGACCTGTCGATCAGCCGCGGCTCGCTGACGTGGGGCGTGCCGATGCCCAACGACCCGAGCCACGTCGTCTATGTCTGGATCGACGCACTGAGCAACTACATCAACGCGCTCGGCTACACGTCCGAGGACGAGACCAAGTTCGAGAAGTTCTGGCCGGTCAGTCGCCATCTGATCGGCAAGGAGATTCTCTGGTTCCACACGGTCTACTGGCCGGCGATGTTGATGAGCCTCGGGCTGCCGCTGCCGCAGCAGGTCTTCGCGCACGGCTGGTGGACTGCCGACGGGAAGAAGATGAGCAAGTCGATGGGCAACTTCATCGGCCTGGCCGAGGTCGAAGCGTTCGCCGAGAAGTACTCGCTCGACGCGGTGCGGTACTACCTGCTTTGGGCCGCGCCGTTCGGCAACGACCTGGACTTTTCCGCCGGCGAACTCCATCGCAGCTACGAGGAATTGCAGAAGGTGCTGGGCAATCTCGTGCAACGCGTATTGAAGATGGTCACCAACTACCGCGATGGCGTTGTGCCGAGCGGCACGCTCGAGGCGATCGACACGGATCTGCTTCACAAGGGGCGCGAGCTGCCGGTGAAGCTCGATGCGGCATGGTGTACGTTCGCCCTGCAGGACGCGGCCACGTTGCCGATCGAGTTGGCCCGCGAGGTCAACGCGTACATCGACCAGACCGAGCCGTTCAAGCTCGCCAAGGACGAGTCGCAAGCGCAGCGTCTGGATGCGGTGTTGCAGACAGCCGTGGTGGCGGTGCATGCGGTGCTCGCGGGCTTGCTGCCGGTGTTGCCGGAGAAGGCAGCGGCGGGGCTCGCGCAGCTCAATGCCGACGCCAACACCGCGATCGAGCCAGGTCACAAGCTTGGTAAGCCCGAGGCGCTCTTTCCCCGCGTCGACCCGCCAGTAGACTGATTCGCACATGGCGTACTTGCAGATCAAAACCAAGGACGGGGCCAAGCGGTTTCTCGTTGACGGGGCCGGCGTCACCATCGGCCGACAGCTCGGCAATATCATTCACATCAACGACGACATGGCGTCCCGTTTTCACGCGATCGTCGAGCCGGCGGGTGAGAACATCCATGTCAAAGACCTCGACAGTCGCAACGGCCTGAAGGTCAACGGCCAAGTCGCCAAACAGCAGGCGCTCTCCGACGGCGACGTCATCCAGATCGGCCGAACCAAGATCGTTTTCCGCACCGGCCAGACCGAGGCGGTCGAAAATCAACTCAAGCACTTCGCGGACGAGTCAACCGATCAGCCGCAGACAGCGTTGCAGAGCCTGGCCGAGTCGCTGCCGAGCAAGTCGTTCAACATCGCCGACTTGCAGGTACTCAACACGCGTGGACAAGTCGTCCATGGCAGCCAAGCCAAAGACGAGGACGGCAAGAAAGCTCCCGGCGAAGCCGTCACGCTCCTACGGCTCATCCTGCTCGTCTGCTTCCGGACCCGCGCGTCGGATATCCATATCGAGCCCAAGTCCGAGCACACCCTCGTTCGCGTTCGCATCGACGGCACGATGGTCGACATCGCCAAGCTCAAGGCGGACGTCGGTCACCGTCTAGGCACGGTCGTCAAGGTGCTCTGCGACATCGACCTGCACGGCAAGAACGTCGTGCAAGAGGGCAGCTTCGCGGCGAAGGTGCCGGACCGGCGGGTGGACTACCGCGTGAGTTTTTCGCCCAGCGTTTCCGGACAGAAGTTGGTCATCCGTGTCCTAGATGAGGCGAACGCGCCGCGGTACATGTGGGAGCTGGGTCTGCCCGAGCCGGTGTTTAAGGCGCTCGACAAGAGCATGAAGCGGGACGCCGGGACGGTGATCGTCTGCGGCCCGACCGGCTCCGGCAAAACCGCCACGCTCTACGCCACGCTGCGGTCCATCGACCAAAACGAACGCAACGTGGTCACGATCGAAGACCCCGTCGAGATCCGCCTCGAGGGCATCACGCAGATGCCGGTCGACGAGGACAAGGGCAACACGTTCGCCGAGCTCCTGCGATCGACACTGCGGCAAGACCCGGATGTCATTCTCGTCGGCGAGATCCGCGACAGTGAGACCGCAACGACAGCCATTCAGGCGGCCATGACCGGACACCTTGTCTTCAGCACGATTCACGCGCGAGATACCGTCGGCTCAATCTTCAGATTACAGGATCTAGGAGTAGAACCTTACGCTCTGGCAAACGGCCTACAGAACCTTATCGCGCAGCGTCTAGTGCGAAAGCTCTGTTCCCACTGCAAGGTCGCAAAACCGCTCAGTGAGGATGACAAGGAGGTGCTCGGGGAGAAAGCCGAGGGCGTCTCAACGATATACAAGGAGCACGGATGTCGGCGTTGCCTTGGCACCGGTTTCGCCGGGCGGTGCGGTGTGTACGAGCTGCTCACCGTGACCGACGATGTTCGTGATGCCATCGCAAGTGGCGCAGGTCAGGCCGCGGTGCTTGAAGCTCTCAAGTCAACCAAGTTCCGCCGGCTCCGCGATGCCGGCAACGATCTGGTCGTCGAGGGTGTCACGACGCTCGACGAGATTGATCGCGTTCTCGGGAGCTGATCATGCGTCAACACTTCTTCGAACTCGACTCGGAAGAGCAGGCCAATGTCATCACCCACGTCCTCGGTCTCCTTTTGGCCGTGGTCGTGGCCATGCTTTGCATTCATGTGTCGATGGTGCATGGCGGCACGATGCGCATCACCGCGGCGACCGTCTTCGGTATCTCGCTGATGGCCGTCTACTTCACCAGCACCACCTACCACTTCATGAGCGATACGGTCCGGGCCAAGTTCTGGAAAGTGCTGGACCACTTGGCGATCTACCTACTCATCGCCGGCACGTACACGCCGATCCTGCTCCTGCGCTTGACACCCGTCTGGGGTTGGTCGGTGCTGACGGTGATCTGGGCGTTGGCGTTTCTGGGGATGTGGACCAAGCTCGCGCGCTTTCGCACCGGCGAGAAGTTCGGCTGGTCCGACACGTCGCTCTACGTCTTCATGGGGTGGGTCGGCATCGTCGCGTTCGTGCCGATCGTTCGGGGCATCGACATGCCCGGCATCGCGCTGATCCTCGCCGGCGGGCTGTGCTACACCTTCGGCTGCGTGTTCTTCCTCTGGGACAAGCTCCGCTTCAACCACGCCATCTGGCACGTCTTCGTCCTCGCCGGCAGCGCCTGCCACGCGATCGCCGTGCTGGGGTGGGTATTGCCGGTGTGAGACTGGCGAGTACTCTACGAACCAAATAATCTCTGCAGCATGCAACGATTTTGTGTTCTCGTGCTCGCTTTGGGGCTGTTGTCAGCGGGGTGCCAAAACAACGTGCGGTACAACGCCAAGAAAAACCGCGACCTGCGGAGTTTTCAACTCGTTACCGCACAGTGGGGCGATAAGCCGTATCAACCGGCGGTGTTCTACAACAACAAGGGCGAGCTCCCTTACGACGATGATTCAGGCGAGCTCGCAGTTGCCGCGGTGTCCGGCGCGGCATTCGGATTGGCGGCGTCGATCCTCCTCACGCCCATCGGCGGCATGATCGTCGGCGGCAGCATGATGGCTGCCAGCTCGGCGGGAATGGCGATCGAAAAGGCGATCGAAGACGAGCGCAGCAAGATCCTCCAGGCAACCGTCGCCCAAGCCAACATCGATTCGCGGGGTGAGTTCCATCGGGCGTTCGCCCAGGGCATGAATCAGCACGGTTACCTCACCGAAGGCGGCACGCTTGAAATCGTGAGCTGATGGAGCTGCGGCAGCGGTGCAGTGTTCACGACGAGCCTGATCGGCGTGACAAGGCCGATCTCCCGGTGCAGCGATCTTTCCCATCGCTCAACAGCGAAGCCCGGCGGACGCACCTCAAAGCCCAACTCTCCGAAGGCGGACCCGATGCCGTGGTTGTGGCAGACATTCTCGGCTTTGGCGTGATGAAGCACGTCGTCGCGTTCAAGTCCGATCGATTCATGCCGTTCATCGCCGCTCGTGTGATCGTGTTTCGGGCCGACAACGCGAAGGTAGTTCACCGGATGACATACATGACGTTGACGCCGCGTGTCGATTCGCCGGATGGTGAACTGAACGACGCTTTGCAAGACGGAGAGTACCTTCGGGAGCAGTATCGGCTGCTCGTGGCTCAGCTTGCCGAGAAGGCGGTCGAGCATCTCGCCCCGGTGGCGCCAGAGCAAGACTGACATTGCTACTTATGCGACCTTCCGTTCCCATGGGGTGCGTTTACAACGATTCTCGCCCGGCTAGACTCGCGGCGACACCATGAGCATCGAGAAGATCTTCAAAGCTTACGACGTCCGTGCAACCACGCCTGAGCCGCTCAATGAGGACGCCGCCTGGCGGGTCGGGCATGCGGCGGCGCAGTTCCTCAAGCGGTCCCGCCAGACCACCGAAGCCAAGGTCGGCCGCGAGGACACCATCGTCGTCGGCGGCGACATGCGGCCCCACACGCCCAAACTCAAGGCCGCCCTCATCGAAGGCATCCGCAGTGTCGGTACGCATGTCATCGACGTCGGCATGATCGACACGTCGTTCATCTACTTCGCCATCAATCACCTCGACTGCGTCGGCGGCATCCAGGTCACCGCCAGCCACAACCCGATCAACTACAACGGCTTCAAGATCAGCGGCCCCAAGGCCGTGCCGATCGGCAGTGCGTCGGGACTCGACGACATCAAGCGCATCGCCGTCCAGACCCGCGTCGGCAAGACCGGCCTCCAAGGCAAGCTCGAGGAGATGGACCTTTGGGCCGAGTACCGCAAGCACGTCCTGCAATTTCTCGACCTGCCCAACCCAATCAAGATCGCCGTCGACGCGTCCAATGGCATGGCCGGCGTCATGGTCCCCAAGGTCTTCGATGACGTGCCGAACCTGGAGATCACCAAGATTCTCTTCGACGTCACCGGCGAGTTCACCCACGAGCCCAACCCGCTCGTCGAGGAGAACCTCAAGTGGGTGCAAGACGAAGTTCACAAGGGCGGCTACGCCCTGGGCGGCTGCTTCGACGGCGATGCGGATCGCTGCATGTTCATTGATGAGAACGGTAAGACCGTCGGCTGCGACATTCTCACCGCGCTGCTCGCTCCGGACTTCCTCAAGGACAACGAAGGCGGCACGATTGTCTACGATCTGCGCAGCTCCCACATCGTCCCCGACACGATCAAGGCGCACGGCGGCGTCCCCAAGCGCGACCGCGTCGGCCATGCGTTCATCAAGAAGACGATGAAGGAAAACGACGGCATCTTCGCCGGTGAGCTTTCCGGGCACTTCTACTTTAAGGACAACTTCTACGCCGACAGCGGCGCGATCGTCTTTGCCGCGTTGCTGAGTCACCTGTCCAAGTCCGGCAAGCCGCTGAGCGAACTGGTCAAGCCGCTGCAGAAGTACGCCCAGTCCGGCGAGATCAACTACCAGGTCGAGGACAAGGACGCCAAGATTCGCGAGCTCGCCGAGGCGTACAAGAAAGCCGAGATCGACTACCTCGACGGCATCACGATCGACAACGGCGACTGGTGGTTCAACGTCCGCAAGAGCAACACGGAGCCGCTGCTGCGTCTGAACCTCGAAGCGAGCAACGCCACCGATGTCGAGAAGTACGTGAAAGAGCTTCAAGACAAGCATCTCGGCAAGCCGGCGGAAGGTCACTAATCCGCGCTGGTGGGGGCAGGCACTGCCTGCCATCTGCGTCACCGCAATGGCAGGCCGTGCCTGCGCTACACCCAATGTCGCTGACTTTCTGTGCAACCCGACTCCATCGCCCGACGGTTGAGTTCGAGCATTTGCAGTTGCTCGAATGGCTCAATGCGTTTGTGCGACAGCCAACGCTGATGTTGCACGACAAGCTCTTCGCCGCCGCGGACGATCTGCTCGAACCGCCGGCGGTCGACGACGTCAGCAATCAGGAAACGGCGGCGCATCTAGCCCGAGGCATTCTTTGTGCGGCACGACTGAACGAAAGCGTCGCGCAAGGCGGTGTCTTCGACTCGACCAAGAGTGCATTACTCGCGGCGTACCGCACCGACTTCACCGGGGCCGTCGCCGACGCATTGGCGTGGGTGCGGGAGCTGCTGGTCGATGCCGACGAGATCGCGGCGACGGTCGAAGTCGACATGGAAGACGCGTGCCGCAAAGCCGCCGTGGTCGCGGCGATTCGACGGCGTTGGGACCTCGCCACGCCGGACGGGCGCCACGGCTTGCTCCGTGCTGTCTATCCCAACGCACCCCACACTCCCGACGAAGTTCACGTCATTGCCGCCCCGGTGCTCGTGCTGCTTTGCGTCGAGCCGAACCCCGCCCACGCCGACTGGCTCGCGCGGACCAACAGCGTCACCGCGTCGCTCCAGAAACACTTCCCCGCATTCAGCGCGATGGACACCGAGAGCGTCGCCGACCCGCTGCTCGATGCGGCGATGTCGGCGGGGTTGGACGAGACGAACGCGCGTGCCGAGCTGGGGCGACTCTTCACGGTGCTGCCGCTGGATCAGGTCGAGAAGTACGCCGTGCATGACATCTGGGGTCACGCTTATCAGGCGTCGTTGCTGCGGTTCGATGACGTCTACCAACGGCTTTGCGCGACGGCGGCGACGGTGCCGTTGGAGCAGAAGTGGCCGGACGTGATGAGCGTGGTGCTGGCCGAGCTGTTCGCCGATGTGTCGGAGTTCAAGCTCGCCCGGCTCATGGACACGCCGCCGCCCAATAGTTCGATCCTCTCCGGCACGCCGACCAAGCTCGACCTCACCCTCCGCGACCTGCAACTGCTTTGGCCCAAGCTCACGCCCACCGAAGACTGGCTGCACCAACCGGCGATCGCGTGGCGCGACAACGGCGAGGTCACGCTCTTCGGCCTCGTCGCGCTGCAACTACTCGTCTTGCACCGAACACTCACCGACGCGTACCGCGCCGTGACCAGGCTCTCCACGGCCGGCCTCCCGATCGACGCCTGGCACGACATTCTCCTACTCACCGCCTCGGCATTCTTCGAGCACGGCCGCCCCCGCAACCTCTGGCGGATCGACGAGTTCATCAAGCTCAAGCTACTGCCGATGATCGAGGACCTCGCGTCCAACCGCGTTGCGGAGCAACGCAGCTGAGCAGAGAATTTCGCAAAGTGCATAGCCGCGTTGCTCCGCAACGTGGTTCATCGGCGATTCTTGCGAAGTGCATAGGTGCGATGCGTAGCTCAGCAGCGCGATTCAGCGGTGACTTTCGCAGAGTGTTTAGCTGCGTTGCTCCGCAACGCGGTTCGCCGTTGAGGTTCCTTGGTGCGATCGGTTATAAACATGGCTGGTGATTCCCATGTCCAGAACTTCGCTCATCGGTAATGTGTCCAGCGTGACGCGATTCATCGCACTGCTCTTGGTGATTCTACTCGTGCTGCCCGCGACCGCGCAGGTCCGCAGCTTCGAGGATCGCGTCGGCGACACGGCGGTCGGGCCGGTGCAGGGCGACGGGGTGAACACACCCGTGCAGGTGCCGTTCATCACCTGGGGCGGTGACGTCGCGACCTTCCACGCCAATGGTGGCCTCGAAACCGCGCCCGGCTCCACCTACGCCGACCTCGGTCTCAAGCTCAACCTCACGGCCGGCGACGACTTCGAGCAGCAGGTCCGCGACTACATGTCCGGCAAGAGCCCGTTCCTGCGCGGCACCTTCAACATGCTCGCCCTCGCCAGCGGCACCATCGGCCAGGACCCACGCACCAAGCCCGTCGTCTTCCTTCAACTCACCTGGTCCGCCGGCGATCACCTCGTCACCCGCGGCGACATCAACACGATCGACGACCTCAAGGGCAAGACCATCGCCGTCCAGGACGCCGGGCCACACGTCGGGATGCTCTACGACGTGCTCCGCACCGGCCAGCTCGGCTACGACGATGTCACGATCAAGTTCGTCCCCAATCTCACCGGTGAGAACTCGCCAGCCGAGCTGTTCCGAAATGACCCGAGCATCGACGCCGCGACGGTGATCAGTCCGGACATGTTCGCCCTCACCGGCGGCCTCGATGCGACCGGCACCGGTGCCGAGGGGACCGTGGAGGGCGCGAAAGTCCTCGTCTCGACGGCCCAAATGTCACGCTCGATCGCCGACGTCTATGCGGTCCGCAAGGACTTCTACGACGCCAACCGTGAGATGGTCGAGAAGCTCGCCGCCGGTTACTTCAAGGCGTCTGCCGAGCTTGTCGAAGGTCGCCGCGCGTACAACCAGACCGGCCGCAACGCCGAGTACCAGAGCATGCTTCAGATGGCCCAGGACATCTTCGGCGAGGACGTGTTGCCGACGCTGGAGATCGACGCACACGGCTTGCTGATGGACGCGAGCTTCGTCGGTCTGCCGGGCAACGAGGTGTTTTTCACCGACACCGCCAGTTCGACCGGCTTTCGTGCCAAGGAGAAGGCCGGCATCGAACTCGCGACCACGCTCGGCTATTCCAAGATCGCCGCCGGGTTCTTTGGCCCCGACTTCGATTACCCCGGTCTCGCGGAGGTCGCGGGGCTCGAGTACGAGGCGCCGCAGCTGGCCGAGCGGTTCGACGCCGAGGCGGTCGAACTCTTCCCCGACGAGGTGCTCGATGAGAACACGCTGCTGGCGTTCACGATCAACTTCGAGCCGAACCAGACCGACTTCCCCGCGACGGTCTACGGCCCCGAGTTCGCCCGTGCGATCGAGACCGCCGGCCGATTCGGCAATGCCGTCATCGCCGTTCGCGGTCACGCCGACCCGACGCTGACGCTCCGCCACCTCGTGCAAGCCGGCCTCGACAAGGGCATTCTTCAACGGCGCGAGAACGGCGGGAAGGTCGAGTACTTCTTCAACGGCAAGCCGCTCGATCTGGAGTCGACCGACGAGATCGTCGCGCTCATCGAGCAAGGCGCGTTTGACGGCGGCGCGACCAACCCTCGGCAAACCATGCAGGCCGCGCTGAACCTCTCACGCAGTCGCGCCCAGGCCGTCCGCGAAGCGATCGTGCAATACGCGGCCCAGCAGGGCGTGCGTCTCGACCCGTCGCAGATCCAACCCGTCGGCGTGGGCGTCAGCGAGCCGCTCATCGCCAAGCCCACCAACATGAACGAAGCCACGACCAACATGCGCGTCGAGTTCCGTCTCTTGAAAGTCCCCGCCGAGACGCTGCAGGACAGCGACTTCGACTTCTGATCCGATGCGACATCTGCTACTCATCTTCGCGCTGCTCCTGCCGAGTTCCGCCAGCATCGCGCTGGCCGACACGGATCACGTCGTCGTCATCCTCGACGCGTCGGGCAGCATGGGCGAATCCTTCCCCGGTGCGACGGCCGGTCGCCGGCTGGACAAGATGACCGTGGCGAAGGACGCACTACTCTCGGTGCTCGAGACGGTGCCGCCGCGAACGCAGGTCGGTATCGTCGTCTTTAGCGGCCGTAACGTGCCGCAGCGGTGGGTGGTCGATCTCGGCCTGGTGGATCTTCAGCGGACACGTTCCGCGCTCGATCCGATCCGGCCCAAGGGCGCGACGCCGTTGGGCGCATACCTGAAAATCGGTGCCGACCGCCTTCTTGAAGCTCGTTCGGCTTCTGGCAACGACTACGGCACCTATCGGTTGCTGGTGGTCACCGATGGCGAAGCCGAGGATCAACGCAAGGTCGATCAGCACCTGCCCGACATCCTTGCCCGTGGTATCACCGTGGACGTGATCGGTGTCGACATGGATGCCGACCTCGCACTGGCAACGCGGGTCCACAGCTACCGCCGTGCGGATCGGCCCGATGAACTGACCCGCGCGCTTGCCGATGTCTTCGCCGAGGTCGGCACCGATGCCGACGACGCGATCACCGCCGACATGTTTGACTTGATCGAACCGTTGCCCGACGGCGCGGCCATGCCGATGCTCGCCGCCCTCGATACGGTCAACAACGAACCGATTGGAACGCGTGCAAGCGTCGCAACGCCAGGGCAGGTGATCACCGTCACACAGAGCAACACCTCGGTCGGTGTCGGCACCGCCATGTTCGGCGTTTGCGCCGGCTTCGTCATCGTTACGTTGCTCATTGCCTTCATCGGCGTGATCAGCGTCATGCGCATCATGCGACACCGATGACGTGGTGCGTGTAACGGCGTTGCGGAGCAACGTAGCTCTGCGCAGTTACATCGATAAGTTTTGCGCCTAGCTGCGTTGCCCCGCAACGCGGTTAGGATCGCCGCATGGCTCGTCCGCTCATCGGCATCACCACCGACCATGACCGCGATCCGACGCGGTATCAGTTGATGCATACTTATGTGAACGCCGTTCGCCGTGCCGGCGGCGAACCGATCGCATTGCCGTATCACGAAGACGCTGACGTCGTTCGACTCCTGAGCCTCGTCGACGGCCTGCTCATGACCGGCGGCAACGATCCCGACCCGTCGACGTGGTGCGAGGCGTGGCATCCATCGTGCGTGCCCGTCGATCCGCGGCGGGAGGCTTTTGAGTATCGCTTGCTCGACGAGTCTCACGCGCGGCGAACACCGACACTCGGCATCTGTCTCGGCATGCAACTGATGGGCCTACGCGGCGGCGGGGCGTTGCACCAGTTTCTGCCCGATGTCCCACGAGATGGGGCGATCGAACACCGCAAGCTGCAGGAGTCCGATTGGCAGCGTCGGCACGCGGTACAAGCCGTTGCAGGTTCGCGCTTTTCCGAGATCACCGGGGGCGACGAACTCGCGGTCAACACGAATCATCGCCAGGCACTGCGCAGCGCCGGTGCCGGTCTGGTCGTTAGCGGTCACGCCCCCGATGGAGTCATCGAAGCCATTGAGGATCCGACCTTGCCGATGTGGGTCGGTGTGCAGTGGCACCCCGAGCGGCTGACCGATGATCCTGCGCAGTTGGCATTGTTCCAAGCGCTGGTCGAGGCGGCGGGGGCGGCGGGATGAGCCGGCTGCTGCTGCTCAACACCGATCTTGAACTTGGCGGGACGCCGGAGGTGATTCGGCAACTCGAACGTCGGCTACGCGCCGCCGGTCACGCCGTCGAGGTCGCTTGCCTTGGCCGATACGGTCCGGTCGCGGAGCAGATCGTCGAGCAGGGCGGCGTGGTGTCGGCATTTGACCGCCGGGCGATGAGCGTGGTGAGCGCGGTGGGCGACTTGCACGAACTGATTGGCGAGCGGAAGTTCGACCGGGTCTTGAGTTTCCTGATG
>JBCDCH010000068.1 GCA_039182125.1 Planctomycetota bacterium | reverse complement strand
GCCAGGTGGCCAAAGTCGACAAAGCCCAAGAGATCGGCCTTCTCACCTTCTAGCCAAGATTCCTTCTCCGCTGAATCCCTGCGCGATTCCGCGTGCGATTTAATCCTCGGTGGCAGCTTATCTTGCCAGTCTAATCCTTCCGCCTCGCTTAACGCCTCCCGAATAAAAGACCTGATCTCATTCTCAAAGCAATGGAGCACAACATAAAGTCTTCCCATTTCGAGCGCGGAATTTCGCCTAGTTACGCTGAATGGGGCCAGTGCTTCAGTCAGAAGCGCTTCTTCACTTTCCCCCGAGTTCGCACCAACTTCGATGCCGGCGCTTTGAAAATCGCGAGCCTCCGACTCAAACATGAGCCCGCGGAAGAGGTAGTCACGAAGGTCTTTAAGGCTCAAGGAGGTGCTCCCGTAACGATTTGAAGATTGCGTTGTACACCTCGACATCCTTCGTTGCAGGGAGATGAATCTGGATGTTGTAGTGCAAGCTAGTTGAAATGCCGTTCGTGTTTTTGAAATCGGCTTCGATTGGTGAATCTGGCGTCGCTTCGTCGCTAACTGTGATGCGCTCGGAGGCAGCCTGCGCCTTTACATTTGACGCTTCCAAGTCCGCGAGCTTGAGTAGTTCATAAAAAGTCTTCGCCTGCAATGCCGCGACATTATCGCTGGCATTATGAAAACTCTTTAACTTGCCTTCAATAGCCTCTCTGTCTGATTCGGACGGTTTTGACTTGATCAGGAACAAGTCCTCATAGGCGTCCCTAAGAGCGTCCGCCATGACTGACTTCGAGCGGGAATGATCGCGGTAATCGTGATAGCGTTGTGTCGGCTTTCCGTCTGGTGAAAGGAATCGCAACGCTTTGAGCAAAGGCAGGAATGCTCGATCGTTTTTGGACGTGAAGCCCCAGTCCTTCAGAAGTTGCTGGGTGACTCGGTCAGGGGCCTGTCCGTCCCGAATCTGCTGGAAAACATCGGGAATTCGATTAGTCGGCAAGACATAAGCGCTTGTTAGTGCCATCGGTTTGTGCCCCCACAGGTTCGTTCATGGAATCGGATGTGTCGAAGGGTGTATGCATTCGCAACTTGTGTCAACCCACCACCGGCAGCACCGTGCCACGTTCCTCGCGGATTTTGTCCCAGCCGCTGCCCAGCTCCCCGATCGGGTCGGGTGGGGCGATTTCGACGACTTTGTCGCCGAGCTTGGCTTCGCCGCTTTGCACTTTGTCCTGGAACGCTTTGCACTCGATGAGCAGGCGGTCGAGGATCTCGGCTTCGGGGATGTTGGCGACGCGCTCGCCCTGGACGTAGATGATGCCCTTCTTGTTACCGGCGAAAATGGCGACGTCGGCGCCCTCGGCTTCGCCGGGGCCGTTCACGACGCAGCCCATCACCGCGACCTTCATCGGCACCGTGATCTCATCGGCCAGCATCTTCCGCACGTCTTGGGTCAGCGTAAACAGGTCGACCTGGATCCGCCCACACGTCGGACACGCGATCAGCTCCGCGCCGCGGCGTTCACGCAGGCCGAGCGTGTAGAGCAGTTCCAGTCCGTCCTCGACTTCGTAGATCGGGTCGTTGGCGTATGAGAGTCGGATCGTGTCACCGATGCCCGACGCGAGAAGGTGGCCCAGCGGGACGACGCTGCGGATGGTGCCGGTTTCCTTTGGGCCTGCGTGGGTCACGCCAAGGTGCAGCGGGTAGTCGAAACGCTTGGAAATCTCCGTGTACGCCGCGATGACGAGCTGGGCGTCGATGGACTTGGCGCTGATCGCGATGTCGTGGAAGTCTTGCTCATGGAAGATGTCGAGGTACTCCTCGAGCTTGGTGATCATGATCGCGAGCAGGTGACCGTGCTTGGAGTCGGAGAAGTAGCCGCCGAGTTCCTTGAGGCGCTTCTGCTTGTCCTTCCGTTCGATGATGGAGCCTTCATTGACGCCGACGCGGATGGGCAGCCTGCGGTCTTTGCAGGCTTGGATGACGTCGATGACCTGAGCGCGGTCGTTGATGTTGCCGGGGTTGAGGCGGATCTTGTGCACGCCGGCCTCGACGGCTTCGAGGGCGCGTTGGAAGTGGAAATGCACGTCGGCCACGATCGGCACGTTCACCTGCGGCAGGATCTCCTTGAGCGCGCCGGTGTCCTTCCGTTCCGGCACGGCAACGCGGACGACGTCGGCCCCGGCCTGGCTGAGCTTGCGGATTTCCGCGACACAGCCGTCGACGTCGTGGGTGTAGCCGCTGGTCATCGTCTGGACGGCGATGGGGGCGGGCGTCGTACCGTGCAGGCCGCCGCCGACTTTCACCCGGCCGACGCGGTCGTCGCCGAGGACGATCTGGCGGGTCGGGCGACGCGGGAACATGCTCGTCGGCTCGGAAGCTGGGGCGCTCATCGGTGCATGGTAGAACCGTGGCCCCCGCGAGTTTCAGCTTCCCAGCCGACGCTGCGGCCAACCAACGGGTCCGGGCGGTGTCCGACTTGACGGGAGCCTCCTCCCCGCGTCCCATCATGCCCGTGCGTTGTCTGCTCCTCGCGTTGATTCTGTTTGTTCCCGGCCTGTCGGCATCCGCTCAGGTTGCGCGAACGCAGCAGGCCCAGCGGCAGTTGCTCGAAGACGTTGCCCGTGAAGCCGCCCGGCGTGAGTTGGGTTTCGAAATCCGCAACACCGAACTCCTGCCCGGCGTGACGGTGGGGCGGTACCTGGACGACACCGGACAGTCCGAGCGTTTGCAGGATGCGCTTTCCCGCGCGGAGATCATCGGCGGTGCCCGCTGGCTCACCGCCGATGTGTGCCAGTTCCACCTCCAACTCGACGGACGTCTGGTGAGCGACCTGTTGGTCGGGGTCGCAAGACAAGGCGGGCCTTTGCGGGTTGATGATGTCGCGAAAGGAAGCCGGGCTTGGTTCGGGCGACCGTTCGTGGCCACGGGCACCGCGATCGATCCCGTGGCGCTGGAGACGTTGAATCCCCCGGCGTCGGCCGCGGCGGTCTGGCGGGGGGTGTCCCGTGATGCCCGTGTCCGGGCGATCCGCGCGGCTCATGCGGCGGCGGTTGCGTCAGCCGGACCCGCCGCGACGGCCCAGACGCCCGTCACCCAACTCCGGTTTTACGCCGAGGCGTCCGACGCATGCGTCGAAGTTGAACTTCTCTCACCTGCGACCGGGGAAGCGTTCTTTGGTACCGCGACCGTTCTCCGCACTCCCGTGAGGGCTGGCGAAGCTCGGACTGACTGATCTCGGTTCGTTGTACGCCTTATCCGCTGGTGGCAAGGGCGGCTTTGACGAATGGGTTAAGCGTTCGCTCTGCCCCGAGGGTGTCGGAGGCGCCGTGTCCGGTGAGCAAGCGCGTGTCGTCCGAGAGCCGCATGACACGGCGTAGGCTTGCCATGAGCGTCGGCTCGTCGCCACCGGGCAGGTCGGTGCGGCCGATCGAGTTCATCAGGATCAAATCGCCGCCGATCAGCACGTTTTGCTCGGGTAGGTGGTAGCAGACATGTCCCGGCGAATGGCCTGGCGTGTGGATGACATCGACGGGCATCGTGCCGATGTGCAGGCGATCTCCGTCTGCGACGCGGTGGGTCGGAGTCGCGGGCGGGATGTCGAACGGCAACTGAAACATGGCCGCCTGCGGGGCCGACAGCATCGGCAGGTCATCCGCATGCACCCGCAACTCCGCCTTCGGGAATCTTTCACGCACGACCGCATGGTCGGCGATGTGGTCGTAGTGCCCGTGCGTGAGCCAGATTCCGATCAGTTCGAGGTCGTGTTTCTCGACGTGGTCGAGCACCGGACCGACCGTGTGATCCGGCGCGTCAAACAGCACGGCTTGCTTGCTGTCCTCGTCAACGACGAGGAAGCAGTTGGTCTGCGCGATGCCGCCGGTGTGAGCCACGATTTGCATGGGGTGAGATTAGCGTTTGATCGTTCGTAACGCGCGGCGGACGGTGTACGCCGACGCATCGGTTTGGCCCCAATCGGCGACGACTTCACGCACCCATTGGGGGTGATCCTTCGCCGCGTCATTGAGCCAGTTGGCCACGCTGTCGCGGACGTACTTGCTCGGATCATCGTGCAGCGGTTGGAGCAGCGGCAAGCCGGGGGTGGGATCGGTTCTGAGCGGGGCGAGGTGTTTGCACCAGACACCACGGGGACGGGTGGCTTCGACGGCAAAGCGGCGGCGGTTGGCCGAGCGATGGCGTGTCCACGGGATAAATGCCTGGATGGCTCGACCGACATCCTCGGCGATGTGCGGACGCAGCGCGAGCCAAGCGAACTCGCGGACGCCGAAGTGTGGGTCGTCGGCAAACTTTGCCATCTGTCGCAGGCGCGTCGCGAATCCGCCGGTCGGCTGTCGCCCCACGACAAACGCGCCCCAGCCACGCATGACATCACTGCTAGACGAAGCGCATTGCTTTCTGGCCTCGGTTGCCCCGAGTTCCGCGATCAGCACGTCAGCGGCAAGGCGGATGCGGTCGACGGTGCCGGAGTCGTCAGCGTCGAGCGCTTCGGCAAGCCGTGGCACGTTGCCCATGACTTGCCGGGCCAGTTCCGCCTCGTCCATCGCGAGTTGCTCGACGAGTTCGCGGGTCGGTGCGCCGGCGTGGAGTTCGGCGAGCCGATCAGGCGAAACGTCGGAGCGTTTGCGGGACATCGGCCGGACAGTAGCCGAGGTCCAACTGGTGGCGGCGTTGGGACAGAAGTGCAATCTGCCGGGTGCGTCGATAGCATCGACCGATGGAAGCGTCTTCCCCACACGACAAGGTGCATGCCGAGCGGGTTCCGGTGTTGGATTTCGGTTCGCAGTATGCGCAGCTGATCTGCAGGCGGGTGCGCGAGGCGGGGGTGTACAGCGAGTTGATGCGGCCTGATACGCCGGCCGAAGCGCTGCGCGATCCGTCGATCAAGGGCATCATCCTCAGTGGCGGACCCAGCAGCGTCGGTGAAGGCGGCGCACCGCAGTGTGACCCGGCGATCTTCGAACTCGGCGTGCCCGTGCTGGGGATTTGCTACGGATTCCAGCTGGCCGCCACACTGCTCGGCGGCAAGGTCGAATCGGCCGAGGCCCGCGAGTACGGCCGGGCCAAGCTCACGCTCAAGGACGCACAATCCAAGTTGATGAAAGGGCTGCCGCCGGACATGACGGTGTGGATGAGCCACGCCGATCAGGTGCAGGAACTTGGTGATCAATGGGACAGTGTCGCGGCAACCGACACATGTCCGTTCGCCGCCGCGGCCTACCGGGGCAAGCCGATCTGGGGTGTGCAGTTTCACCCGGAGGTCACACACACGCCACGTGGCGAGCAGCTTTTCAGCAACTTCCTCTATGACATCTGCGGCTGTTCGGGTCTGTGGCGGATGGCGAACTTCGTCGACGTGACCGTCGAAAATGTCCGCGCTCAGGTCGGCGACGCGACGGTCATTTGCGGCCTGTCCGGCGGCGTCGATTCCTCGGTCACCGCAGCCTTGCTGCACAAGGCGATCGGCGACCAACTCGTTTGCATCTTCGTCGACAACGGCCTGCTGCGAAACAAGGAGAAGCAGCTCGTCGAGTCGACGTTCCGCGATCACTTCCACATCGACCTGCGGGTGGCCGACGCGGAAAAGGTGTTCCTCGACGGACTGGCCGGCGTGACCGATCCGCAGGAGAAACGCAAGATCATCGGCAAGACGTTCATCGACGTGTTCAAGCAGCACGCCGACGAGATCCCCGACGCGCGGTTCCTCGCACAGGGCACGCTGTACCCCGACGTGATCGAGTCGGGCCATGGCTATGCGGGGACATCGGCCAACATCAAGCTGCACCACAACGTCGGCGGTTTGCCCGAGGAGCTCGGCTTCGAGCTCGTTGAACCGTTGCGTGAGTTGTTCAAAGACGAGGTGCGGAGGGTTGGCGAGGTTCTGGGGTTACCCGAGCACTTGGTCTGGCGGCACCCGTTCCCCGGGCCGGGATTGGCCGTGCGGGTCATGGGCGACATCACCGAGGAGCGGCTTCACGTCTTACGACAAGCGGACGAGATCGTGCTTGACGAACTGACCGCCGCCAGGCTTTACCGCAGCACCGCGCAGGTGTTCGCCGTGTTGCTGCCGATCGGTACCGTCGGCGTCATGGGCGATGGTCGCAGCTACGAAAGCGTCATCGCAATCCGTGCTGTCGAGAGCAAGGACTTCATGACTGCCGACTGGGCGCGGCTGCCGTACGACGTGCTCGCGACGATGAGCAACCGCATAATCAACGAAGTCCGGGGCGTCAACCGCGTGGTCTACGACATCTCGTCGAAACCGCCCGCGACGATCGAATGGGAGTAGGGAAAAGTAATGACGGAAGAAGCGATCATCGAAACCCCCATCGGCCGGTTTGTCGCTGTCGCGAAGGACGGTGCCGTCACGTCTCTCACGCGTGCCGTCAGCCCCGCCGCCACACGGCAGGGGAGCGAATCGCCGGTCATCCATGAACTCGGCGCGCAACTCGCTGCCTACTTCGACGGCAAACTCCACGCGTTCGACCTCCCGCTCGCTCCGAAAGGCACGCCGTTCCAACAAACGGTGTGGGCGGAACTGCTGAAGATCCCGTTCGGTCAAACTCTCACCTACGGCGATATCGCAGACCGTCTCGGCAAGCACGGCGCGTCTCGCGCCGTTGGTGCGGCCAACGGTGCCAATCCGATCCCGATCGTGATTCCGTGCCACCGCGTTGTCGCCGCCGGTGGAAAGATCGGCGGTTACAGCGGCGGCGGCCCTGACGTGAAGCGCAAGCTTCTCGGCCTCGAACAAGGTTCGCTGTTCCCGGTCTAACGGTGGCGGCGACGAAGTCGCCCGATCAACGCCGACGCCGTAGCGCCAAACCTCCGAATGCGATCAATCCGACCGATGCCGGTTCCGGCACGGCCACGAGCGTGCCAGTGTTGATCACGAAGTTGTCGAAAAATGAGTTGAACTGGTCCGTCGCGAAGCCGTTGCCGCGTGCGCCGAAGCTGACGAACAACGCATCCGTGCCCCAGATACCTTGCACTAAGCCGGTCAGATCATCACTGAAGCCGTCATTGGTGGAGAAGGTGAGTGTGTCGGTGTCGGGCGCGTAGTCGATGACGAACGTGCCGGTTGAGGAAACCGTGGTGTCGGGGAGTGAGACGGTCTGGGCATCGTCGACGCGGAAGGCAACCGTCGCACCGGTGAGGTTCCCGATGCCGGCGTTGGCCGTGCCGAATCCGATCGCGGCACTGTCTTGTCCGTCGGTGTCGACCCCGACGCCGAAGACCAGCGCGAGTCCTTCCAGCGGTGAGCTGACGTCGGCGGTGGTGGCGTAGCTGTAGTCGAGTTGCATGTTGAACGGGTCGGCGGTGGAGAGCCGGAACCCCGCGCTGCCATTGCTGAGGTACAGTGCGTCATCGGTGAGTGCACCGAAACCGTTCGCCATGACACCGACCTGGCCGTTTTCCTCAATGATGGCCAAGTCCAGCGGGTTGTCGGCAAGCTGGGTCCACTGCAGTCCGATGACCCCGTCGGAAAAGTCATCGCTGAACACCGCTCCGGGTCCGGCCAACGCGACTGCGGGAAAGGCGAATGCGGCAACGACGGCGATTGGTTGTTTCAGGGTTATGGACATCATCTCAGGCCAGAAGTGTCGCCCACGACCGACCGCCGGGCAAGCATTTTCCCGCAAGCGCTCACGGCGCGCCTTTGATCGCGCATGCCCAAGTCCCGCATCGGCGGCGTTGTCGTCGCGCTCATCGGCCTGTTCGTGATCGGCCTAGAACTGACCAAGCCGACCATCGGCGGTTGGCTATGGCTCTTCGTCGGCGGGCTTGCGGTGATTCTGGGTACTTTCAACATTCTCGGCGTCGGCAAATCGGCCGACCCGGACGACAACGGGCCGGAGTAGCATTGCTGGCGTGTTTCACCTAGACCACGACAACGATCAGCCGCCGGCCACGAACGACCAACTCCGCGATGCCATTCTCGGGTCGTTGCGTAATGAACTGACGCTCGATCCACGGCACAACGCCGTTAATGTCACCGACGATCTTCTCAAGGTGACGGTCACCGACGCAAGAGTGTCGACCGACGTCCCGCCAAAGCGCCCGCGACCCGGCGACACACGAACGCCCGGCCCGCATTTCGACAACCTTCTTGTCGAAGGCCGACCGATCAAGGTCGACACGGCCGATGTGGAGCTGGCGTTGACCGCGAACGGTGTTTCGTTCGACTTCGACAAGGACACCGACGACGGGCGATGGCTGCTGATGCTCGGCAGCGTGCGCGACGGTGATGTGGATGTGTCCATCGCGCTGGCGGACCTTCGCGCGTTGATCGGGACGAAGGTGAAACAGGGGGCGGACGGTCACGGCGTCGTGATCGAAGGAATTGATCTCGACATCGCAAGCCATGGCCCGCGGAGCGTCCGGCTCGACGCGACGATCAACGGGCACAAGCCGATGGGCTTCATGAAGCCCGCGTTCTCCGTTGGCCTCACCGGCAACCTCGAAGTCGACGGCGATCTCGTCGCACGGCTGTCGGGTTTGCAGCTCAACGGCGACGGTCTGGTGATGAAGCTGCTCACCGGCCTGCTCGGCGACAAGCTCAAGGAACTAGAGAAAAAGCGATTCCCCCTCGCGGCGTTTCCGTTGGGCACGGCGAAGTTGCGTGACGTGGCGATCGACGCAACAGACCCGATTCGGGTGACGGCGAAGTTCGGCACCGATTAGCGCGACCAGTGGATCGGCTCGGGGTTGAAGCCCGCCTCGACGACGCCGGGCATGGATCGGCGGACGCCGTTGGGCAGACCGTTGATCAGGTCGAAGCCACGCGTGCCGACTAGGGCGTAGCCGTTGATGTTCGGCACGTTTCGCTCGACCGTTGTCTCGATGCCGAGGCTCCAGAGTCGCAGCGCGAGTTTGTCGGCACCATCACGCGTCACCGATTCAGCGTAGAGCATGTAAGACTTACCCGGCGTGCGCTCGATCATCGGTTCGTCGACGAACGACGTGTCGGCGGTGCCGGCGGCCATCGACGTTGCGGGGCCTGTGCCGGTCATCTGTCGGCCGGCGAACATACCCAAGACACCGAGCATCATCGCGGCCGCGGCGGCGTACTTCATCGGCACCGGTCGAATGTCGATCGGTGCGGGCGGTTCCTCGATTTCGGCGTCGATCGTGTCGGCCGGCTCCGGGTCGAACCCGAACGCGGTGCGGTCGATCAGAACTTCCTCGGCTTCGACCAACTCGATTTCGGTTGTCTCGGTATCCAACTCGACGGTGTTGCCGCTGAACACCGAGCCGAGGTGCGCCGGTTCTTTTTCCGAGTCGTGTGCCACAATCTGAACATCGGTCGTCACGGCCGACGACTTTCCCCGACTGTGCGGGTTACAACGGATGGAGCCGGCCTACCATGCGGCCATGCCCAAGTCATACCGCTCCGCACCCGACATGCAGATCGACCCTGCAAAGTCCTATACGGCCAACTTCAAGACCAATAAAGGCGAGATCCACGTCGAACTGTTCGCCAGCGAAGCCCCGACGACCGTGAACAACTTCGTGTTCCTCGCAAAGGACGGGTTCTATGACGGTATCAAGTTTCACCGTGTCATTGCGGACTTCATGATCCAGGGCGGTTGCCCGCTCGGTACCGGTACCGGTGACGCGGGCTACAAGTGGAACGACGAACCGAGCGCGCTCAAGCTCAAGCACGACGGCCCGGGCGTGCTGTCGATGGCCAATGCCGGTCCGAACACCAACGGCTCTCAGTTCTTCATCACCCACGTCGCGACCGACTGGCTCGACGGCAAGCACGCGGTGTTCGGCAAGGTCAGTGCTGGCCAGGACGTCGTTGACGCCATCGCGCAGGGTGACCAGATTGAAACCATCGAGATCACGGAGGCTTGAACCATGTTGATGATCACCGCACTCACCGCCATCGCTGCTTTTGTCGCCGTTGCCCCCGAGCGGGCCACGATTCCCGCCTCCGCCGTTGCTGCTTCCGAGCGTGTGGCAGCCGAGCAGCAAGCGGCCAAGCAATGGGAAGATGCTCCCGCGATGATGATCGACCCGCGCGAGCCGATCGTCGCCACGATTTCGACGAATCACGGCAACATCGTCCTGGAACTGCGTCCCGAGTTTGCCCCGCGGACCGTGAACAACTTCGTGTTCTTGGCCACCGAGGACTTTTACGACGGCGTGATCTTCCACCGCGTGATCGATGAGTTCATGATCCAGGGCGGCGATCCGACCGGCACCGGTCGCGGCGGGCCCGGCTACCGGTTCTATGACGAGGTCGTCGGCAACCCGCTGATTCACGAGAAATATGTGATCTCGATGGCCAACGCCGGCGCGAACACGAACGGCAGCCAGTTCTTCATCACCGACACCGAGACGCCGCACCTCAACGGTCGGCACACGGTTTTCGGCAAGGTGATCGAAGGGACCGAGGTCGTCGACGCCATCAGCGAAGTTGCCAAGGGTGCCGGCGATCGACCGGTCGAGGACGTGGTGATCGAAGATGTCATCGTTCCCGGTTACACCGACGGGGATGACCATCATGGGGATGACCACGCGGAAGCTCCTGCGACGCAGCCCGCCGAGTGAATTGCTTGGGCCGGACTCCGTTTGCTCGTAGATGTGATTTCGATTTGTACGGCGGTAACGCCGATCGCGCCGAGTTAGCGGTGCTTGTCATGAAAACACCCGCCCGCTTGGAGGAGCCGGCGTTTCCCTAGGATGCGATCTTGATGTCGTCCGGTTGGCCCCTCCTCATCGCCGTGTTTGCCCCGATGGTTTGTGGTGGCGTGGGTCTGTTCCTGCCCCGGCAGAACATGGGCGGACGTGTCGCGCTGGCCGCGGCCGGCCCGGTGATCGCACTGGTCCTGCTCGTCGCCCACGTCGCTGCTCACGGTCGTGTAGAGACCAAGGCCGTGGAATGGGTGCCGGGCCTGCACATGAACTTCGCTTGGATCGTCGACGCGACGAGCGTGATGTTCAACGGCTTTATCGCCGGCATCGGCCTGTTGATCATCCTCTACGCACGGGCCTACCTCGGGCCCAAGCCCGACGACCTGTATCGCTTCTACCCGATGCTCGGCCTGTTCATGACGGCCATGCTCGGGCTGACCATGTCGGACAACCTGCCGACGATGCTGTTGTTCTGGGAGATGACCAGCATCAGTTCGTTCCTGCTGATCGGTTGGAAGTTCTCCGACAAAGTCGCGAGCCGAAACGCGATGCAGGCGTTCCTCGTTACCGGCCTCGGCGGACTTGTGTTGATGGGCGGGTTGATCTTGCTGGCGATCGCCGGCGGGAACGAAGACGGCGCGGTCTGGCGGTTCAGTGAGATGGACGGGCCGATGCAGGGCAAGACGCTTGCGTTGGCGTTCGTCCTTCTCTACGTCGGCATCGCCGCGAAGTCGGCGCAGTGGCCGTTGCACTTCTGGCTGCCGGGCGCGATGAACGCACCGACGCCGGTCAGTGCCTATCTCCACTCGGCAGCCATGGTCAAGGCGGGCATCTACCTGCTCGCCCGACTCTGGGAGCCACTGTCGAATCTCGATGTCTGGCCGCTGGTCGTGATTCCGCTCGGCGCGATCACGATGGCGTATGGCGCCGTCATGGCCCTGCGGCAGGACGGGCTCAAAGCCATCCTCGCGTACACCACCATCAGCCAACTTGGCCTGCTTGCCACCGCGTTCGGTTTGGGCGGCCTGAGCTACGACGGCGAGGCGAATCTCATCGCGCCGAACCTGCAGATCCTCAACCACGCGCTGTACAAAGCGCCGTTGTTCATCCTCGCCGGTGCGATCATCCACGGCCTGCACCGTGAAAAGCTCTCCGACTGCATCGGTCTCTACCGTGAAGGCGGCGACGCAAAGCTGTATGCGACGTTGTTCCTGATCGGGTCGTTTGCGCTGGCCGCTTTCCCGCTGTCGTTCAGTTTCTCGGCCAAGGAAATGTTCCTGTACCAGGTCGCGCACTCGGCTAAGGCACTGGGCGTGTGGTTCTGGCCGCTTGCGGCAGCGGCGGTGATCGTCGGGCTTTGCAACGTCGCGTTGTTCGTTCGTTTTCTTCGGACGTTCATGACCGCGCCGACGATTTCCGCGACGCCGCCCGAGCATGTGGAGCATCACGACGTGCCGGTCTGGCATGCGTTCTTGTGGGTGCCGGCCGCGTTGCTCATCGGTTTGCAGTTTGTTCTCGGCATCGTGCCGATTGTCGGGGCTTGGTTGCTCGATCCGTTGGCCGGGCCGACTTTCTACGACAAGTTCGCGACGCTGCCGTGGGTGTGGGAGTTGCTGACGCCGGGCGTGCCGTTGTTGCTCAGCGGGCTGGGAATTTTCATCGGGCTCATCGTCGGCGCGACACCGTTGTGTGCGGCGGGTCCGGTTCGGCCATGGCCGGAAGTCTTCAGCAGGCTCTTCGATGGTGGCTACTGGCTCGCGACCGTCGGTGGGCGATTCCCGTTTGAAGCGCTACAGAACGGCAGTTTCCGCAGCTACATCTTCACGTTCGGTGCGGCGCTGTTGGCGATCCTCGGGTGGGGTGTCGCCGTCGCGGGCTGGCCGGAGTTCCGGGCCACGTTCGACTTCACTTGGGAACAGCTGCCCGGCTACCTCATCATCGGCATCACGATCGGCGTGGTCATCATGGCCGCCGTGGTGCAGCAACGAATCATCCGCGTGTTGCTCCTCGGTGCGACCGGCCTGGGTATGGCGGGGCTGTACTACCTCTACGCCGCCCCGGACCTGGCGCTGACGCAAATCAGCATCGAGATCGTCAGCATCATTCTGTTCCTGCTCGTGTTGACACTGCTACCCAACGAGCGGGCGCAGGCGCGGCAGCGGTGGTTGCCACGCGGGGTCATTGCGATCCTCATCGGTTTGGCGATCGGCGGCGCGACTTACGTCGCGGCAACGGCGGACACGCCGGCCAAGTTGCCGACCATCGCGGCTGCCGACGAAGTCGAGAAACTCGGCGACTACTTCCTCCGCAACAGCTACGAGGGCACCGACTCGTCGAGCGTGGCCAACGTCTATGGCGGCTCGGTCGCACGCGGCCTTGATCACCTCACATCGTTCGACACGGACCTCAAATACATCGATCCGCCCGCTCCGACCGAGTCGGTCGTCCACAAAGGCGGCGGCGGGTCCAACGTGGTCAACGTCATTCTCGTCGACTTCCGCGGCTTCGATACGATGGGCGAGATCGTCGTGCTCGGCATCGCGGTCATGGGCGTGTGGACACTGATGAAGCGCACGCCCGACGAAATGGACGAGCCGCGGGATTCGCTCGCGTCGCCCGGCGAAGTGGTGTCGCCGATCCTTCGGCAGGCCGTGCGTTTCTTGATCCCCGTGTCGCTCGTCTTCGCGGTGTATGTGTTTTTCAAAGGCCACCAGGAACCCGGCGGGGGCTTCGTCGGTGGGCTCGTCGCGGCGGTCACGATCGTGGTTTATCGCATGACGTTCGGCGGTCCGTCGCTCCGGCAGCTCATGCCGGTCAGCGAGCACGTGATGATTGCCGTCGGGCTGATCTTGGCGGGCACCTCCGCATTGGGGCCGTTGTTCTTCGGGCTGCCGTTGCTCACGACCAACCACGGCTACATCGACCTGCCGGGGGGTGTCGAGTTCCACTGGGCGACCGTGTTGATCTTCGATGCGGGTGTGGCGCTCGTCGTGATTGGCACCGTGGTCGGCATGATCGACGTGTTGTCCAACGCCGTCGAACGTCGAGCGATCGGCCAAAGCACCGGGGAGGTCGCGTCGTGACACTGTTGACTTGCATTCTCGTGGGCGTGATCTTCGCGGCGTCGTTCTACTTGCTCACCGGCCGGGAGCTCAAAGGCATTTGCATGGGCATGTTCCTGCTGGGTCACGGGGCGAACCTCGCCATCCTCAGCGTCAGCGGTTCGCCGCTCGGCAAGACGACGCCGGTGTTGGGCGAGTACGGTAAGCTGGCCGGCACCGAGGCGGATCCGTTGCCCCAGGCGCTGATCCTGACCGCGATCGTCATCGGCTTCGCGGTGCAGGCGTTCGCCCTGACCATGCTCGTCGTAACCTACCGCCGCGGCGGGTCGAGCCGGCTCATGGAGCTCGAGCGGAAAGCCGAGGCGGACAAGTGAACCACCCCGGCATCGTCATCTTCGTCATGCTCCCGATGGTTGCGGCCGTCGCGGACATGCTGTTGCACAAGTACAAGAAGCCGCAGCGGGTCATCGCCGTCGGTACGTTGTTGGGCAACATGGTCGCCGCGATATGGGCTCTGGCAAAGACCAGCGACGGAACCGTGCTGGTCTCTCAGATGGGCAACTGGCCGGCCCCGTTCGGCATCAGCGTGATCGTCGACATGCTCAGCGCCATCCTCCTGGCGGTGACGTCGGCGGTGATGCTCGCCGTCTACATCTACAGCCTCCGCGAACTGCCCAGGCGTTTCGCAGGCGGGTACTTCAACCCGCTGTACCTCTCGCTCCTCATGGGCGTGAATTGGGCGTTCATCACCGGCGATCTGTTCAACCTCTTCGTCGCGTTCGAGATTTTCCTTCTGAGCAGTTACGGCATCCTGATCCTCGGCACGACGCCCGCGCAGATGCGGCAAGCGTACAAGTACGTCTTGCTGAACCTGTTCGCGTCGACCTTGTTCGTTGCGGCATGTGGCCTGACGTACGGCGTGCTCGGCACGTTGAACTTCGCCGAGATCGCCGCGTTGGCCAACGCGGGGCAGGTGCCCGCGTCGATGGTGCCGGTCGCGGGACTGTTGCTGATGGTGTTCGCGGCGAAGACGGCGGCGTTTCCGCTTTGGTTCTGGCTGCCCGACACCTACCCGACGCTCCCCCCGGCGATGGGCGGGTTGTTCAGTGGCCTGCTTACGAAGGTGGGCGTCTACACCCTGTTGCGGGTGTTCATCCAAGTGCTCGGCGACGTGCCGTTGATCGCACAACTCGCGCTGCCATTGATCCTAATCAGCGCGGTCGGCACGATGTTCGGCGGCGTGCTCGGCGCGGTTAGCTCGACACGCATCCGCAAGATCCTCGCCATTCACGTCATTTCGCAGGTCGGATACATGGTGCTCGGCATCGGACTGGCGACGAAGGTCGCGCTCGCTGCCGTCGTGCTCTATGTCGTGCAGCACATGGTGGTGAAGTGTGCCCTGTTCCTGTGTGCCGGCCTCGTGATCGGGCGGACAGGCACGGACGATCTCGGCCGGCTCGGCGGGTTGATCAAGCGGGACGTCCCGCTCGCGGTGCTGTTCTTCATCGCGGCCATGTCACTGGTGGGGCTGCCCCCTTTGAGTGGGTTCTACGGGAAGTTCATGCTCATCACCGAGAGCTTCGCCCGTACCGACTGGCAAGGTTACGTGCTCGGCGGTTTTGCCATCATCACCGGCGTGCTGACGCTCGTGTCGATGGTCAAGATCTGGAACTATGCGTTCTGGAACAAGGAACAACCCGGGGCGCCGGGCGACGTGCCGATCATGAGCAACGCGCCGAACACGGTCGGCTACTTTGCGACAGGCTTCCTGGTGTTGATCGCGTTGTCGGTCGCGTTTGGGGCACAGGGCTACCTGAACCTCGCCAACGTCGCCGCGGAACAGATGCTTGATGCCGAGGCGTACGTGTCGGCGGTTCTGGGCGACGAGGCCTGGGCCTATGTCGAGCAGCAGCGGATGGAGGTGCGGCCGTGAGCATGTTTCTCTTGAACCTCGTGCTGGCGGTGATGTTTGGGCTGATGCTCGGTGGCTTTTCGCCGGCGACGTTGATCTCCGGGTTCGTCATCGGCTTCCTGATTCTCAACCCGATCAGCAAGGCCTCGACTGGTCGGGCTTACGGCGGACGGATCATCCGCCTGATTCGTTTCGGCGTGTACTTTGTTCGCATCCTCGTCATCGCCAACATCGACGTCGCCCGGGAAGTCATCACGCCCGGCAGCCGACTCCACCCGCGAATCGTCCGTTTCGAGGTGACCGACCTCACGCCGGTGCAGATCACCGTCCTGTCCAACGCGATCACGCTCACGCCCGGCACGCTGGTGGTCGACGTGTCCGACAAGGGCGACGACGGTCAGCAGTTCCTCTACATCCACTGCATGTTCGGCGCGGACCGGGGATTGTCGATCGAAGGAATCACCGAACTGCGGCGTAGGCTGCTCACGGAGGTGTTCGGATGAACGTCTTCGCTCTTCATCTCGCCGGCGTGTTGGCACCGATCGTCTCCGAGCGCGATCCCTGGCACGCGGCACTGATCAACATCCTCATCGAGGTTGGGTTTCTCGTTATCGCGATCAGTGTTGTGCTGTGCGTGATCCGATTGATCCGGGGGCCTCACCTCGCCGATCGGGCGGCCGCCTCGGACGCGCTGGCCATTCAGCTTGCCGGCCTCGTCGTGCTGTTCACCCTCAAGGTCGACGCGCTGGTGCTTTTCGATGGCGTGCTTGTGTTGTCGCTCATCGGCTTCGCGGGAACCCTGGCCGTGGCTCAGTTCATGATCCGCCGGGCGCTCAAACGTGAACGTGAGGAGGCGTCGCCGTGATCGAAGCCATTGCGATCTTGTGCAACCTGACCGCCGCGGCCGCGATCTTGTTCGGGTTGTTCTTCTTATTTGTCGGCGCCTTGGGCATCTATCGCTTGCCGGACGCGTACAACCGGATACATGCGGCGAGCAAGAGCATCACGCTCGGGATCGTGTCACTGTTGCTCGCGTCGGTGCTTCACTTGGCGGCGCCCGACGGAGACTTTGACCGCACCGAGGTGATCGCCGCCATCACGAAGGCGATCCTCGTGATCGTGTTCCAGTTCGTCGCGGCGCCGGTGGCAAGCCACATGCTCGCCAAGGGCGCGCACATGGATGACGCCTTGAAAAAGATGGATGCTGGCGACGACGAACTCGAAAACGATCAAACGTCCAACGCCTGACGGGTCGCATCAGCTTTGTGCGTAAGACTCGATCGGCGGGCAGGTGCAGACGACGTTGCGGTCGCCGTAGACGTTGTCGATGCGGCCGATGCTCGGCCAGAACTTGTTGGCACGCACCCACGGCAATGCATACGCCGCCTGCTGCCGCGAGTACGGATGCGGCCACTCATCGCCGGACACCGCATGGACGGTGTGCGGCGCGTTTTTCAGCAGCTCGGGTTGCTCGTCGATCTCACCGCGAATGGCGATCATCGCGTCGCAGAAGCGATCGAGTTCGGCTTTGGTTTCCGACTCGGTCGGCTCGATCATGAGCGTGCCCGAGACGGGCCATGACATGGTCGGGGCGTGGAAGCCATAATCCATCAGGCGCTTGGCGATGTCCTCGACGGTGACATTTTTGAACGGCCGGGCGTCGATGATGAACTCGTGGGCGACCCGGCCGTTGTTGCCGGTGAAGAGCACGCCGAAGTGCCCTTCGAGCCGCTTGGCCATGTAGTTGGCGTTGAGGATGGCGAGCTCGGTCGCCCGTTTGAGACCGGCCGGGCCCATCATCGCGATGTACATCCACGAGATCGGCAGGATCGAGGGCGAGCCGAACGGAGCCGCCGACACGGCAGCACTGTCCGCGTCCGTCGGGTCGCCCGGCAGGAACGGCGCGAGGTGCTCCGCGACGCCGATGGGGCCCATTCCCGGCCCGCCGCCGCCGTGGGGGATGCAGAAGGTCTTGTGCAGGTTGAGGTGGCACACGTCCGCCCCGAAGTCGCCCGGCCTGCAGAGGCCGACCTGCGCGTTCATGTTCGCGCCGTCCATGTAGACCTGCCCGCCGTGGTCGTGCACGACTTGACAGACGGTGCGGATGTGCTTCTCGAACACCCCATGCGTGGACGGGTAGGTGACCATCAGCGCCGCGAGCTTGTCCGAGTGTTCTTCGCACTTGGCGGTGAGATCGTCGAGGTCGATGTCGCCGTTGTCCTGGCACTTGATGACGACGACCTTCATGCCAGCGATGACGGCCGAGGCGGGGTTGGTGCCGTGGGCGGAGTCGGGGATCAGGCAGATGTCACGACCGGTGTCGCCGCGCGATTCGTGGTACCGGCGAATCGCGAGCAGGCCGGCGTACTCGCCCTGGCTGCCGGCGTTGGGCTGGAGCGAGACGGCCGCGAAGCCGGTGATCTCCGAAAGCCACGTCTCGAGCTGCTCGAAAAGCTCGGCGTATCCCTTGGTCTGCGGGGTCGGGGCGTACGGGTGCAGCTCGCTGAAGCCCGGCCACGATACCGGCAGCATCTCCGCCGCCGCGTTGAGCTTCATCGTGCAACTGCCCAGCGGGATCATCGAGTGCGTGAGCGAGAGGTCCTTGCTCTGCAGCCGCTGGAGGTAGCGGAGCAGTTCGTGCTCGGAGTGGTGGGTGTTGAAGACCGGGTGGGTGAGGTACCCGGTCGTGCGCTTGTACCACGCCTCCGGGTCGTCGAGCGCCTCGGCGGCAAGCTCGTCGATGTGCAGGCGGGTGGTGCCGCCGCCGGAGAAGCACTCGATGATCTGCTGCACCTCATCGCGATCGGTGCGCTGGTCAAGGGTGATGCAAAGCCCGTCGTCGACGCGGCGGAAGTTGAAGTCGTTGAGTCCAGCGACGCGGACGATCTGGTCGATCTCCAGGCCGACGGGTTTGACATGCACCGTGTCGAACCGCGGCCCGGGCGTGACCTCGTGGCCGACGCGTTGCAACCCGGCGGCAAGGGCGGCGGTCAGCAGACGCACCCGCTCCGCGATCCGCCGCAGCCCCTCGGGTCCGTGGTACACCGCGAACATCGACGCCATTATCGCCAGCAGCACCTGGGCGGTGCAGATGTTGGACGTGGCCTTGTCGCGGCGAATGTGCTGCTCGCGTGTCTGCAGGGTCAGGCGGTAGGCGACGTCGCCGTGGGCGTCCTTGGAGACGCCCACCAGTCGGCCAGGCATCTTGCGGGCGTGCTTGTCGAGGGTCGCCATGAACGCGGCGTGCGGCCCGCCGAAGCCCATCGGCACGCCGAACCGCTGCGTGTTACCGACGCAGATGTCCGCACCCCATTCGCCCGGCGGCGTCAGCACGCAAAGCGAAAGAATGTCCGCCGCCGCGACGACAAGACCGCCGGCCTCATGAACACGCTCGGCCAGTTCGCGGTAGTCGACAATCGCACCCGTCGTCGTCGGGTACTGCACGAGCACGCCGAACGCCTGCTCCGCAATCTCAGATTTGAGATTTGAGATCTGAGTTGTCACCCGCACATCGATGCCCATTGTCCGTGCCCGGGTCGTGACGACGCCGATGGTTTGCGGATGGCAGCCGGCGTCGATGACGAACGTGTTCTTTTTCTTGCCCGCGATCCCCTTGGCCATCGCCATCGCTTCGGCCGCCGCGGTGGCTTCGTCGAGCAGCGACGCGTTGGCCAACGGCAGCCCGGTCAGGTCGCTGACCATCTGCTGGAAGTTGAGCAGCGCTTCGAGCCGGCCTTGGGAAATCTCGGCCTGGTAGGGCGTGTACTGCGTGTACCAGCCAGGGTTCTCAAACAGGTTCCGCAGGATCACCGCCGGCGTCTCGCAGGCGGCGTAGCCCATGCCGATGAGACTTCGCCGCACGATGTTCTTCTCCACGATCTCCCGAAGGTCTGCCAGCGCCTGTGCCTCGGTCCGTGAAGCAGGCAGGTCGAGCGGCCGATCCAGCCGGATGTCCTCGGGAACCGCATCGTTGATGAGTTCTTCGAGCGAAGTGGCACCGATGAGGTCGAGCATGTCGCGGACCTCGGCCGGATCAGGGCCGTTGTGCCGGTCGGCAAAACGGTCGGTGGCATCGAGCAGCGCGGAGACGTCGGTGGCGGCAGTCGTGGACATGGGCTTATGCGTTCACCCGTTCATGCGGATGAACGGATGAATCATAGCGATCGGCGGCTCCCGGGTCGCATGGTTTCACCGCTTGTGACGGTTAAGACCGGTTGCGGGGGCGGTCCATGAACATCACCACGTGCGGGCCGAGGTCGGGGATGTCGAACACGTCGCCGACCGAGTCGAACCCGTGGCCGGAGTAGAAGCCGAACACGTCCGTCCGGGTGTTGCCCCAGATCCGTTGTGCCCCCATTTCCCAAGCCTTGTCGAGCATCGACTCAATCAGAGCCGTGCCGACGCCCGAGCCTTGGAACTTGGGATCGATGGCCATCCCACGGAAACGGAAGTCGCCGGGTTTGCCCTTCTTGGGCATCGGCTGTTCCGCGTAGATTGACACGACGCCGATGACCTTTGAGCCCTCACGGATGCCGAGATGAACGGCCGAGTTGTCGCCGGGATACAACGTTTCCTCGAACGGCTGATTCGATCGAAGCACCGCATACCGTAGCGGGCGGACGTCCTCGGTTTGAAGTTGCTCGATCTCCATGGGCTTGCGGGGATTCCGTTCTGGGGATTGGGGATGTTACGCCAACGCGAGGTCGGCTGCGCGATTCAGTCACCGTAGCCGTTGGGGTTTTTCTCGAACCAGTTCCACGCGGTTTCGATGATCGCCTTCGGGTCCTTGTACCGTGCTTCCCAGCCGAGTACGCGCTTGGCCTTGGAGGGGTCGGCGTAAAGCGCGATGGCGTCGCCGGCGCGGCGGGGGCCGATCTCGACGGGGATGTCCCGGCCTGTGACGGTGCGGGCTTGCTCGATGATCTCCTTGACGCTGAAGCCGCGTCCGGTGCCGAGGTTGCACAGAATCGGGCTGTTGGAATCAAGTTTCTCCATCGCCCTGATGTGTGCGTCCGCGAGGTCGTTGACGTGGATGTAGTCACGCACGTTGGTGCCGTCGGGCGTCGGGTAGTCATCGCCAAAGATCGTGATTTTCTCGCGCTTACCCAGGGCGACTTCGAGCACGACGGGGATCAGGTGGGTCTCGGGATCGTGGTCTTCGCCAAGTCTGCCTTCGGGGTCACAGCCGGAGGCGTTGAAGTAGCG
>JBCDCH010000067.1 GCA_039182125.1 Planctomycetota bacterium | reverse complement strand
GCGCGGTGGACCCCACGGACAGCAGCATCACCGTATTGTTGGTGGCGACCGCCGTTTCCATCCAGGTCACCAGGCGCATCTGGGGGTGTACGGTGCCGAGAAAGTCCTGCATACCCTCGCGCGCGTAAGCGGCCTCCCGCCGTGCATGGGAAAACAGCTTGACGGTCGTGATGTTGGTGTAACTGTCCGCTATACGCCCGGTCATCATCGCCCTGGCACCGGCCTGGGCCTCGGATACCCGCTGCAGCCGCGGCAGGATGATATAAAGAATCACCCCGTACACCACAAGCCACAGGGCCAGGGGCAACATCAGACGGAAGTCGATCGCGGCGAACAAGGTCAGTACCGAGAGAAAGTACACCACCACGTACACCATGATATCCAGCAGCTTGATCACCGTGGTGCGCACCGCCAGAGCTGTCTGCATGACGCGGGTCGCTGGGTTGCTCCGCAACTCAGTTCGGGGTGTCAGTCAATGCTGACGAATCGCCCTTCGTCGACATGCTCGATGCGCACGTCGATCGTCGCGGTGATCTCCGCCCGCTCGGGCCATTCGATCACCGTGCAGAACGCGTCGGCGATCAACTCGTCGAGTTCATCAGGGACGGCGCGGTACGCGTCGAGGTGAAACACATCGCCGAGTGGCGTCGGATAGACCTGCAGCAGCGTGTACGTCGGGCTGGTCACTTGTGCCGGGTCACCGCCGAGCGCGCGGACGAGGCCGCGGGTGAAGGTCGTCTTGCCGGCCCCGAGGTCGCCGTGCAGCGCGACGACATCGCCGGCCCGCAAGGTCGCGGCGAGGTCGGCGGCGATGGCGTGGGTCTGTTCGGGGCTGCGGCTGATCACGCGAGGAAGCGTAGCCGCTGCTGCTCGGTCGGGAGCTTGCACGCCTCGACCTTGCCGAATACGCGGTAGCGAACCTTGGCGAAGCCGTCGTAAGCGAGGTCCCGTAGAAAGCGCGGCACGTACCGGAAGGCCCACGCCCAGCGCCACGGCCGCGGCAGGTGCTTGGCGAGCCGCAACGCTCCGTCGGACTTGAGCCAAACACCGCCGTCGTCGATTAGCACGAGCGAGTCGAAGTAATCCCTCGGCAGGTCGTGCTCCTCCAGCAATTGCCCGCCCTTCTCACCTTGCAGCGCGGCGAACTTCACCCGGCCGTCCGGATCGCGAGCGAGCACCCATCGCACCGTGCGGTCGCAGAAGCCGCACTCGCCGTCGTACAGGAGGATGGGTGGATTGGCGTCCACGCTAAGATGATACCTGGGGAAAAGGCAGAATGACCAAGGCCTTCGCGTTTCGGCCTTGGTCATTCTTTCGTCGTTCGGAAACTTGTCCTTCGGGTTTACACCGTCGCCGGTTCCTTCTTCTCTTCGACCTCGGCCTTAGCGTCGACCTTGCCGTAGTTGCGTGGCCGCGGCTTGATCAGCGACACGTCGACCTCGCCCCAGGCCACGTCGACGCTGCCGAAGTCCTTCGTGTCCGCCGGGGCCTGGTAGTTGGCGATCGTCGTCTTCAGGAACTGATCGTCGAGCCGCTCGGGGAACTCGGGCTTGTAGTGGGCGCCGCGCGACTCGTCACGCTGGCGGGCACCCTTCAGGATCGCCTCGGCGAGGACGATCATGTCCTTGACCGCGCGGGTGAACGAAAGGTTTTGGTTCGTCCACATGCCGGTGTCGCTGAGCTTGATCCGGCGATAGCGGTCCTTCCAGGACTCGGCCTCTTCGATCGTTTTGTCGAGCCGGTCGTTGTAGCGCACGACCGTGCAGTTGTCGGTCATGCTCTTGCCCATCTCCTGCCACAGGTGGTACGGGTTCTCCGTACCGTCGGCGTTGACGAGCCAGTCCATGCGGTCCTTCTCCTGCGTGACGGCGTCCGCGTACACCGAGTCCGGCACGTCGGCGGCTGGCGTCTCGGCGACGTCGTAGCAGTAGTTCTTCACGCCCAGCCCGCCGAACAAACCGTCGAAGATGCACGAGAGCAGCGAGTTTGCACCGAGACGGTTGGCCCCGTGGTACTGCACGTTGACCTCGCCCATGGCGTAGAGCCCGGGGATGTTGGTCATCATGTTGTTGGGCGCGCCGGTCGCGAGGCCGCCGGTCTTCTCGTCCTTGGTGAACTGCGTCCACAGCCCGCCCATCGAGTAGTGGATGGCGGGGAAGATCTTCATGGGTTCTTCGATGGGGTCGACGCCGACGAACTTGCGGTAGATCTCGAGGATGCCGCCGAGCTTCTTCTCGACGGCGTCGGCACCGATCTTGGCGACCTGGTCGGTGAGGTCGAGGTAGACCATGTTCTCGCCGCCGACGCCGTAGCCGTCGATGCAGGTCTGGAAGATCTCGCGAGTGGCGATGTCGCGCGGGACGAGGTTGCCGTACTTGGGGTACTTTTCTTCGAGGAAGTACCAGCGGTCGGCGGCCGGGATGTCCAGCGGGTGACGGGTGTCCTTCTTCTTTCGCGGAACCCAGACCCGGCCGCCCTCGCCGCGTGCGGATTCGGACATGAGCCGGCACTTGTCCTCGCCCGGGATGGCCGAGGGGTGGACCTGCATCATCTCGGGATTGGCGTAGGTGGCGCCCGCCTGCATGCAGCGCGAGGCGGCCCCGCCGGTGCAGATGACCGACATCGTCGACTTGCCGAAGATGAGCCCGTTGCCGCCGGTGGCCATGACGACCGCGTCGCCGCGGAAGCTGCGGATCTCCATCGTCCGCATGTCCTGTGCGACGATGCCGACGCACGAGCCTTCGTGCATAATCGGCCAGAGAAACTCCCAGAACTCGAACTTCTCGACTTTGTCCTCGGATTCGTAACGCCGGGTCTGTTCGTCGAGGGCATAGAGCAACTGTTGCCCGGTCGTAGCGCCGGCGTAGAAGGTACGCTTGAACATCGAGCCGCCGAAGAGACGCAGCGAACGCTGGCCTTCCTTGGTGCGGTTGAACGGCACGCCCATGCGGTCGAGCAGGTCGATGATCTTCGGGGCCATGTTGGCCATCTCGAGGATCGGCGGCTGGTCGGCCAGGAAGTCGCCGCCGAGCACCGTCTCGTCGAAGTGAATCCACTCGCTGTAGCCCTGCTGACGTGCGATGTCGTTGGTCGCGTTGATGCCGCCTTGGGCACAAACGCTGTGGCTGCGTTTGACCGGCACCATCGAAAAAAGCTTCACCTTGACGTCGAGTTCGGCGAGCTTGACGGCGCACGCAAGTCCCGCCAAACCACCGCCGACGACGATCACTTCTTTTTCCTGGGCGCTCATGCTTGAATCCTAACGGATGTTCGGGGTTGGGCTTTCAAATGCGATCGAACAAGTTTGGTTACTCGGTGACTGAATCGGGCAGTTGTTCGGCGAGAACATCATCGACAGCGGACTCAACATCGGCTTCGTGAGCCGTGCCATGCTCCGTGCTGGATGACTCGTCGTGGTGGCCGTGTGGGTTCTCCTGAACTTGCATCACGATTGCTGCGGTTTCCTCGTCGATCGGTGCCCGGACACCGCCGATGAGTGCCGCGAAGCCGCAGGCCGTCGTGAATCCGAACAGCCCGATGCACGCAAGGCCCCAGCGTTTTTGCGCGGTCTTCGTCGTGGTCAGGCCCCACGTGATCGCGGCGGTCCAGAACCCGTTGGACAGGTGGAACGTCCCAGCGAGGATGCCGATCGGGTAGACGATCGCCCACACCCACCAGAAAGCCTGCAGATGCATCGCCGTCGACTCCGTCGCATAGGTGTGCGGCACGAACGTGAAGATGGTTCCGCCCATCTTCATGCTGATGACGTGGAACGCGATGAAGAAAACAAGGATGATCGCCGAGACGCGCTGGGCCAGATAGAACCAGTTCTTGGTAAATCCGTAGTTGCCGACATTGGGTACGCCGGTGACGGTGATGTAGATGCCGTAGATCGTGTGGTAGATCAACGGCATGAGGATCGCCGTCCACTCGATCGCGATGAGCCAGGGCAGCGAGTGAATTTTGTCGACCTGCTGCTGGAACACGGTCGCCCCGGCCGCGCCGCGTGTGCCCTCGAGGAGCGTCGCGTTGACCAGCAGGTGAACGACGATGTAGCCGCCGAACAGAATGCCCGTGAGCGAATGAAGCCGGCGAAACAGAAAGTGGTACTGTCCCCCGATCATCGGCAACGCGGAAGACCCGGCACTTTTCTTGGCCGACGCAGCGGCTGGTGGGTTGGCAGTCGTCATGGCTGTCGCATCCTAGCGTGACGAATTGCCCCGCCTTTTCAACCTCGGCGAACGACCGTCAATGACCATGCGACTCTTCGACGCACATCTCGATTTGGCCTGGAACGCAACCCAACGCGGAAGGGACGTGACCACGCACGCCTCCGACCAGCCGTACGTCGACAACGAGACCGCCACCGTCGGATTACCGGACCTGTGCGACGGCGGTGTCGGCGGCGTCTGTGCCACGCTCTTTGCCGACCCGGACCATGACACGCCGGTCCATGCCCAGGCGATCGAGCAACTGGTCTGGTACGCCAACTGCCCGGGGTTGCACGTCGTCCGCGGGCCGGAAGACCTGGACCGAACCGACGTCCTGCCGGCGGTGCTGCTGATGGAAGGTGCCGACCCGATCCGCGGCGTCGAGGATGTCGCGTGGTGGTTCGGGCGGGGCTTGCGAATGGTTGGGCTTGCCTGGTCCGCGACGCGCTACGCCGGCGGCACCGGACACCCCGGCCCACTCACCGATGCCGGCCACGCGCTCGTCGCCGAGTTCGATCGCCTGGGAATACTCCACGACGCGTCCCACCTTGCCGAGCAATCCCTTGACGACCTTCTCGACGCGACCGACGGGCCGATCTGTGCTTCGCACTCGAACTGCCGGGCGATCGTCGGCGACGATCCACGTGGCCGGCAACTCCCCGATCGACAGATTCGCGCCATCCTCGAACGCGGCGGCATCATCGGCACCGTGTTCTTCGACCGCTTCCTACTCCCCGAAGCCGAGCACGGTAAACGCCGCGCGACGCTTGCCGATGTCGTCGCGCACATCAGCAGGGTCTGCGATCTCGCGGGTAACACGACGCAAGCGGGCATCGGCACCGACATGGACGGCGGCCGCGGCCGCGAACACATCCCCAAGGAAATCGCCACCAGCGCCGACCTGCCTAAACTCGCCGACGCCCTCACCGACGCCGGCTTTTGCGACCGAGCGATCGCCGGCATCATGGGCGAGAACTGGCGAAGCTGGTTCAAGCGGCACCTGCGATGATCGTCACAAAGCGGTGAACGCGATCGCAAGCGCGACCACCACGAAGTACAGCACGATAAACGTGATGAGGATGATCGCTGCCAGTCGCCAGAAGTTTTTCTGTGCATTGAGGGCGGCATACAGGTCGTCGGTCTGCCGATTGCGGACGGTGCGTCCAATGGCGGCGAAGTAACGTATGAGCATCACGCCCAGCAAAATGTAAATGGCGGCACCAATGAAGTAACCCACGCCGATCCCGAGAAACATTGGCATGTCGCCCCCGCCGCCCGAAACACCGGCCATGATGATCAGGCCGAGGCTGCCAATCGCGAACAGTCCGCCACCGAGGAACATCAGAACAGCCCAGACCATGATCCAGGGTCGGGTGCCGGAGAGCGCCTGCACGCAACGCTCATCCGCGACGATACCGCCCCGCCCACCGCCGTCGTAGCCGAGGTCGATCGGACCCACGTTCTGTGGCTCGTGTGCGCTCATCCCCAAAGCATCGCGAGCCGGTCGGTACGTTGCAAATCCAACCGAGCCGTCATGCCGCGACCAAGCGAAACACGGTGATCTCAGGTTTGCACCAGTCTTTGCTGCGCATACCGTACGACAGGCCGCGGTTGACGTAGAGGTCTTTGCCCTCGGCAAGCGGGTAGTGGCCGGCGGTGAACGGGCGAATGGACTTGCGTAGCGGTCGGCCATGGGTGTGGCCGGCGAGCATCCACTGCCAGGGATGTTCGAGAAGTTCACGCGCGTTACGCGGATCATGGTTCAGGCAAACGCACGGCCCCGCCACGCCGTCGAACGCCACGTCCGCATCGAGTCGGCCGGTCCACAGATCATCGAGCCCGACGAGCATCAACCCGTCCGCGTCGAGCGATTCATTCTGAAGGACGGTCATACCCGCACGTTCGAGTGCCGCACGGAGCGAACGAGCCCGGCGTGAGCCGGCCGCTTCGTTGCGTTTGCCGCGAAGCGAGTAGTCGTGGTTGCCGAACGTGCAGACCGTCGGTGCGTCGATGCGTTTGAGCAGTCCGGCCACGCGGCGGTCGAACCGATAGCCACCGGTCACCAGGTCGCCGGTCACCACGACACGCCACGGGCGGAGTCGGTTCACCCGGTCGATCTGTTGGTGCAAGTAAGACTTGCCGACGACCGGACTGTGGTGCAGGTCGGAAATCTGCACGAGCCGCCGGCCGACCAACGTTTCGGGCAGATCCGGGATCGGCATGTCGAGCCGCTCCACATCGACCCACGCCGGGTGGTGCGGCAGGCTGTGCAGGCCGGTCAGCCCGAGGCGATTGAACGTCTGCCAGACGCCGAACCGGAGCCGGTGCGATCGTTTCCAGTCGGGGCTGTGAAGGATGCGCTTGAGGGCACTCATCGGCGGCGACGGGAGCGTAGGGACGCCCGCCACACTTGGCCTTTTTGCGCAACGTGATACATTGACGACCGTGCAAATGCCCGCTTGTGCACAAATGTGATGCACGATGGGTCGATTTGTGACCAAGAGGAGGCCTCATGACCGCAGAACCCGCGCCCGCCGAAACGACCCCGGCCGACGAACGCATCCCGCTCCACACCAAGGTCGCCGCCGGTGCCGGCGAGGGCGCGATCAACATCGGCGTCAACATTCCGCCGAACTTCAGCTTTCTAGTTTACAACCTCGGACTCGCGGTGAGTCCGACGTTGCTCGGCGTGGCCTTGTTCATTCCCCGTATCTGGGACGCGGTGATCGACCCGGTGATGGGCAGCGTCAGCGATAACTCCACGAGCAAGTGGGGACGCCGCAAGCCGTTCATGCTCATCGGGGCATTGCTGAGCATCGCTGGTATTTTTGCCATCTGCTATGTGCCCGGCGGGATCGACAATCAGTCGTGGTCAAACACCGAGTGGGGACCGGTCTTGAACTTCGGCTTCGCAACGCTCGACTTGAACGTTCCTCTCCGCGATTGGGCGTATGCAGGAATACTCACGTTCGTCTGCATCATCTTCTACACCTGCCTCACGGTTTTCGCGGTGCCCTACGGGGCGCTGACGATGGAACTCACGTCCGACTACGAAGAGCGAACGCGGGTCATGAGCTTCCGAACGCTCTTTACCTACTTGACTGGTTTCTTCTTGGCGTGGCTTTACCCGATCGTCAAAGCAAGTGAAGACACGCGGACCGGGGCGATCGTGGTGGGCTCGATTCTCGCGGTGCTGCTCGCCGTGATCATGTTCGCGCCGACGTTCTTCGTGCCTGAACGAACCAAACGCCGCGAGGCGGGCGGCGGGCTCGAAGACGTTCGCAAGCAGCCCAAGGTTGGCATCTGGAAGAGCATCGTCACGACGATCAAGCAGCCGATTCTGCTCATGATCGTCGCCGCGTACACGATCGGCTTCCTCGGCGTGATCATGGTGCTCAAACTCGGGCTGTACGTCGCCATCTTCCACGTCTACGGCGGCGGCGAGCAAGGCGAAACCGACGGGGCCTACATGCAGGGCTGGGCACAGACGTTTGCCATCATCATGGGTTTAATCACCGTCCTCATCATCAACCGGCTCGCAACCAAGGTCGAGAAAAAATGGCTGCTCATCGGCGCTCTCATGAGCAGCTTCATCGGCGGGCTACTCTCGTGGTGGCTCTACTCGCCGGACTTCGGCACGTTCAAGCAGATCATTCCGCTCTTTGGCGACTTCGGTAACGAGAGTTGGTACTTCTGGCTGCCGGACCGGATCAACTTCTGGTTCCATCCGCTGGCGATCAGCTTCGCGCTGATCTGGCCGGGGCTGGCTGGTTTGCTGATCATGTCCAACTCGATGATCGCGGACGTGTGCGACCTTGACGAGTTGAAGACCGGACAACGCCGCGAAGGGTCGTACTGGGCGGTGTTCAACTGGATTCAGAAGATGGCCATCGGCGTCGCCCTGCTCTTCTCAGGCGCGATTCTCGACTTGGTCGGTTATGTCAGCGAGGCCGGGGTTAAGACCCAGACGCTGGACGTGATCAACAATATGCGCTGGGCGTACATGCTCGTCGTCTGCGGTGGCGTTGGGCTTGCGGCGGTGATCGTGTTGTTCATCCCGCTCAACAAGCAGCGAATGGAAAACGTCCGAGTCGAGCTCGAGGCGAAACGTGCTGCCAACGACGTGTAAGTCTTTGAAGTTTCATGCAAACGCCGAACGGTGACCGGAGGGAGCTTCCTCCGGTCACCGCTCGGCGTTTCGGGTCTAGCGATCGACCTACGCCTCGACGAGTTCGTCCTCGTCAACGGGGTCTTCGTCGTATTCTTCTTCGGTGACTTCGCCGATGCCCTTGGCCACGAGGACTTTCTCGCGGATCTCCTGGGTCAGGTCGGGGTTCTCGTGAAGGAAGTTCTTGACGTTCTCGCGGCCCTGGCCGAGGCGGGTCTCGCCGTAGTTGAACCACGCCCCGCTCTTTTGCACCACGTTCGAGTCGACGGCGAGGTCGAGCAGGTCGCCCTCGTAGCTGATGCCGCGATCGAACATGATGTCGAACTCGGCCTCGCGGAACGGCGGCGCGACCTTGTTCTTGACAATGCGAGTACGGGTCCGGTTGCCGACGGCGGTATCGCCGTCCTTGATGCTGCCGGTGCGGCGGACGTCGATGCGGACCGAGGCGTAGAACTTGAGCGCCCGGCCGCCGGGGGTCGTCTCGGGGCTGCCGAACATCACGCCGATCTTCTCGCGGATCTGGTTGATGAAGATGACGGTGGTCTTGGAGCGGTTGATCGCCCCGGTGAGCTTGCGCAGGGCTTGGCTCATGAGCCGGGCCTGCAGGCCGACGTGGGCGTCGCCCATTTCACCTTCGATCTCGGCCCGCGGGATCAACGCCGCCACCGAGTCGACGACGATCACGTCGACGGCGTTGGAGCGGACCAACAGCTCGCAGATTTCCATGGCCTGCTCGCCGGTATCGGGTTGGGAGACGAGCAGGTCGTTGACGTCAACGCCGATCCGCTTGGCCCAAGTCGGGTCGAGCGCGTGCTCGGCGTCGATGAAGGCGGCAACGCCGCCGGACTTCTGGACCGATGCGACGGTGTGTAGCGCGAGCGTGGTCTTGCCGGAGGACTCCGGGCCGTAGACCTCGAGGACCCGGCCGCGCGGGATGCCATAGCCGCCGAGAGCGAGGTCGAGAGAAAGCGAACCGGTCGGGATGCCGTCGGTGATTTTCGTTTCGCCGTCGAGCTTCATGACCGAGCCTTTGCCGAACTGGCGCTCGATCTGCTGGACGGCCCGTGCGAGGGCGGCTTCACGGTTGGAACGGTCGGCGGTTAACTCGGACGCGGCGACCTTCGAGGAGGAAGACGAACGTGGCATGGGAATGCCCTTTCATTGTTGTGCCGGATACGCCAGTCTTGCTGGCCAGCGGCAGCTGTGACTCTGGGGGGTGCGGCCGGAGGCATCCGTTGCCCGCGTCAGCATGTTCAATGAAGTGAACACGCCTGAAACCGCGACCGAACTCGACGGGAGTCACACCGCCCCTGTTCGGTCTTGAACAAACATGTTAGGAACATCGTCGGGTGAACGGAAGTCGAAAATGCAGAAAAATTCGTGACGCAGGGCGGCGCTGTCGGCGGGTGGATCAGCGGCTAACGCCGCAGCGTGGTCACCTACATTGTGAAGATGGAATGGTTGGAGCGATTCAAATCAGAAACCGCAAACGTCCGGCCGTTGATCGCACAAGTTGCGACGAGCGCCGACGGCGGATTGCCGCGCTGCCGATCAATCGTGTTTAGGGGTTGGACCGACGCGGACGGTTTCTCCGAAGGCGAACAGATGATCTTCGTTTCGGACCGGCGGAGCCGAAAGAACGCCACGCTGGATCGAGCCAACGGGATGGAGGCGTGCTTCTGGATCGAGTCGAAGCGTGTGCAGTGGCGGATCGCGGGCGTCGTCGAGGTTTGTGGAAAGTCCGCAGGCGGCGACACGGCCGGGGGCTTTCGCGAGAGTGTCTGGCGTGGCCTGTCGGATACGGCCCGGGCCTTGTTTTTCTGGCCGGCCTCGGGAGAGCCGCGCAATGACGATGGCGAGTTCCCCGAAACCATCGACGCGGACACCCCGATCCCGGAAACCTTTGAAGTGCTGGTGCTCGCGCCTCTCGAAGTCGACCGCCTCGATCTGAACCCACATCCGCACCATCGACGACGCTGGGTGATCGAGAACCAGCAGTTCGTCGGCACCGACGTGAATCCGTGATGCCTACCGTTGCTGCCTTGCGTTTCTTGCCGCACAACTTGCCGGACGTCGTCATCGCCACGCTGACCGAGCTCGGCCACACGCATGAGCCGGTCCCGCCGGCGGACTTGCAGCCGCTGGAGCTGTTCAAGATTTGCCGGTCGATGCAGGCGGAGCTGCTTACAGCCGACCACGATCTCGCGGAGCAGGCATCGATCGCCATGCTCGGCAAGACGCGGCTGGCGGTGTACCTGCGTGAGCCGACGCCGGACGCGGTGCGGAAGCTCTTTGATCGGTTCAAACGACTCACGCCAGGCCGGCTTTACACGGCGACGGCAAGCAACGCGAAGGTGCGTCAACTTTCGCAGTGATGACCGTCCAACCGCGTTGCAGAGCAACGCAGCTTCGCGCCCATTTACTTTCAACTTCAGACTTACACCCATGTCCCTACTCGTCACCGGATCGCTCGGACTCGACACGATTGAAACCCCCGCCGGCCGGCGAGACGATGTCATCGGCGGAAGCGCCGTCTACTTCGCGTATGCCGCGGCTTTCTTCGCTCCGGTCCGGCTCGTCGGCGTCGTCGGCGAGGACTATCCGCATGAGCTGGGCGAGGTCTTCGGTGAACAGCCGGTCGACCTCACCGGTCTGGAGAAGCGCGCCGGCAGCAAGACCTTCCGCTGGCACGGCAGCTACGTCGACGACCTCAACGAAGCCGTCTCAATCAACACTGACCTGAACGTCCTCGCCGAGGCCGCCCCGACGATCCCCGACGCCTACGCCGACAGCAAGTACGTCTTCCTCGCCAACACCCACCCGGCGCTCCAAGCCGACATGCTCGACAAGCTCGGCGACGTCACGCTCAGCGTCGCCGACACGATGAACCTGTGGATCACGACCGAGCGCGACGCCCTGCTCGCTTTGCTCAAGAAGATCGACGGCCTGGTGCTCAACGATGGCGAGGCGAAGCTGCTGACCGAGAAGAAAAACATGGTCGGGGCCGCGCGGGACGTGCTGGCGATGGGGCCGAAGTTCGTCGTGATCAAGAAAGGCGAGCACGGTTGCCTGATGGCGTGGGCGGATCAGAACGGCTCGACGCCGACGGAGATGCAGACCTTCACGCTCCCCGCCTACCCGACCGACAAGGTCATCGACCCGACCGGCGCCGGCGACAGCTTCGCCGCAGGCATGATGGGCTACCTCGCCACGCAACGCTCGCTCTCGGCTCCGACGATCAAACGCGCCCTCGCCTTCGGCACTGTCGTCGCCAGCTACACCATCAGCGACTTCTCCCTCGACGGCTTGCAAGCCACCACCCGCATCGCAATCGACGAGCGCTACGAAAAGCTGAAGGCGGCGATGTCTTTCTGAGTCGGTTCGGAATGTGCGGCTCGCCAGATGTGTCATTTCGTGATACGTTGCCGGTGCCGTCATGCCCGAGCGACCGCTTTATGAAATGATCAACGACGCGTGGTTCCAGCTTTCGGGACAGATCCCGATGGCGCCACGGCCGTTCTATGTCGGGCGTGGTTTGGCCTATCGGCCAGAGTGCGACAGCCGAACCAATCCGCAAGACCCCATGCCCGGACACGCGGTCGTGAAGATCTCGCTGAGCCACGGCGGGATCGGTTGTGGCGGTGCAAACATGCGACCGGTGCGTTTGCAGCCCGGCATGGCCGTCCTGCGCGAGATCGGCGAGACCGACGTGTGGGACGCTTACGACGTGAAGCACAACGGGCCGTGGGAATACATGGGCCTGATCTTCGCCGGCAGGTCCGCACTGGCGACGGCGCGTGGTATTGCCAAGCGTCACGGACGCATTTTCAGCTTCGACCTCAACGGCCTGTTCGTCAAACGCCTGCTGGCGTTGGCCCGCGAGCCCACCCATACCGTGCGAATGACGGGTTCCGAGGGCATGCAGTTGGTGCAGGAACTGCTCCTGCACATGGCCGTCAACGCCGAGACATCGATCCGCAGCGCCCCCCGCCCCCAACTCGCCGCGGCGGTCGAGAAGGTCATCAGCGGCCAACTCAGCTACACGTTTTCCATCACCGAACTGGCCGACATGCACGACGTGTCACGTGAGCATCTCACCCGCGCGTTCAAGCATCAGTACGGCATTCCGCCGGCGCAGTATGCGACGCAGTTGAAAATGCGCGAGGCGTGCCGGCGTCTGCGTCAGACCGATGAGCCGATCAAGTCGATCATGAACGCGGTCGGCTTCACGAGCCGCGCGACGTTCGCCCGGCTCTTCCGTTCGTTCGCAGGCACAACGCCCGGCGAGTTCCGGCGAGACAAGAACCGAAAGGCTCCGCTCACCTGAACCCGCCGGGCGTTTGTTCAAAACACCGGCGTATCAAAGCGTGACTACTCCGGCTTCGGTCGCAAGCGAAGTTCGACGCTGTCGGTGATCACCAAACCCAGTTTAGTTTGCAAGACGTCCTTGCGGACACTCTTAACCAAGTGGTGTTCGGTGCCGCCGTTGTGGAAGCTGCCGACCTGGAAGGCGGTGCCGCCGGATTCGAGCGGGAAGACTTGGAAGTTCTGATCGCCGTTGCTATCGACCGACAGCGCGACGCCTTCGGCGTTGGTCAAGCTGCCGGCGAGGATGCCGAACTTGGTGGCGCGGAAATCGTTGGTGCTCGTGATGGCCGGGTTGTCGGTGTTGATCAGGTCCTGGCTCCACGGCCAATCGCTGCGGTCATCTTTCTTCCACGCACGCCGGGCGTCGAGGGTGGAGGTATCGCCGTACCGCGTCGCGGTGCCGACGGGTCGACCGATGTGGGTCTCGGGGTACGCGGTCCACAGCGCGCGGTCACGATCACGCCGCCAAGAGACGGTCTCGAACCCTTCGGTAGTCTCGAACAGCACGCCGGTCTGGAAGAGATCAACGATGCGGTCTTCGGTCCAGGTGGCCTGCCATTCGACGGTGAGCGTGCCGTCGCCGCCGAAGTGCATGCGGTACTCGACGTCGGCGTAGTTGTAGCTGCCGGTCACACGGACGATCGGCTCGGTGCCCTCGATGAGTTCGACGGAGTCGGCTTCCCATTCGTCGAGGACATTGGTGACCGGCTCGCTGTTCTTGGGCCAGCCGGCATCACCGCTCTTGCGCAGCACCGGGTACGGGCCGCTGGCGATGACCTGCGTGCCATCGACGCTCGCGTTCGTGAGCTTACCGGTTTCCATGTCGATGCTGAACGAGACGCGGTCGTTGGCGAGCGTGGTCACGTTGCCCTCGGTGACGATCTCCAGCGCTGCCGCGTCGACGATCGTCGGCAACGGCTCGGGGCGATCCAGGACAAACTCGTGCTCATCAATCACGCGACCACGCGGGTCGGTGAGGGTGATCCGCAAGGGTTCTTCAACGTCGGGGTTGAACGGCACCTCGATCGGCCCGATCTCGCCGGGCCGCAGGCTTGCTTCGACCTCGCCGGAGAATTTGCCCTGCTTGTAGTCGATCGTTAGGTCAGCCAGGTCGAGAATGCTGTGGCGGTTCTCGACGATGAACTGGATCGCCTCGGGACGAATCTTCGGCTTATTGAGATCGACCGGCCGATGGACCACGTCCAGCAGCGGCACCGGCGAGTAACCCTTCTTCACGATCCATGCCGTGTCGTTGGGCTGACGCCAAAGGTCCCAGTGGCCGAAGTCGAAGTCACGCCAGATTCCGCGCAGCGGCGTCGAGCCGAAAATCATCCCGCCGGCGACATGCGGGTGGTTGTAGGTCTCGTTGACGTGGGCTTTGACGTAATGGCCCCAGTACTCGAACACGCCGGGGTCGAAGGCCTTTTCGCTCCAATTGTTCCAGTGAACATGTGCCCACTCGGTGAACATGATCGGTTTGTCGGTGGGGAAGCGTTCCCAGTCGCCGCCGACAATGGCCGTGTCGTCTTCGGTCACTCGGCCCCACCGTGGGTAGTGGTCGTCGTTGAACGTGAGGCCAGGCTTGTCGATGCCAATGCGGAAGTCGGAGCCGAAGAACACCATGCGGGTCGGGTCTTCTTTGGCAATGCCGAAGGCGGCACGCTCGAAGTACTCGTAGTACGGGCTCTCGTTGCCCAGCCCCCAGGTAAGGACCGACGGGTGACTGCGATAGGTCTCGAGGGTGACGGCGGCGACCTTCTGGTACGGCTCCATCATCAGCCGGTTGTCGCCCTTGTCCTTCCAGGGGCCGTCGCTGTAGATCATCGCGAGGGTCGGCACCTCGATGGTGGTGAACATGCCGAACTCATCCGCTGCTTCCATGTACGCCATGTTCGGCGTCGGCCAGGGTCGCATGGAGTTGTGGTTCGTGTCGACGAACAAGTCCACGTCGTCGCGCAAGACTTGATCCGGCGGCGAGTGGTCATGGCCGAGGTAGGTCGTGTGGTAGTTGTTGGCTTTGACCTTGAACGGCGCGCCGTTGACGGTCAGCACGCCGTCACGGTTTTCGACCTGCACAAAGCCCATGCGTCGCTCGGAGGCCATGACGGTCTCGCCGTCGCGGCTGAAGGTCAGCGTTGCGTCGTAGAGATTGGGCGTTTCCGGATGCCAGTGCTTGGGCGACTCGACCGGCACCTTCATCGTCAGGTGATGCGTCTTGCCAGCGGGAATCTCGGGCAGTTCGACCGTTTGATCGGCAAGCCCGTCGATCGCGAACGTCAACGCCCCGCCGCTCATCGGTGCGTCGGACTGGTTGGCCACCGCGGCCAGGACTTCGACGGTCGCATTCTCGAAGGCTTCATCGAAAATCGTCTGCACGTGGAAACGCGCGAGGTTCACCGGTGGCAGTGCCATGAGCGTGACGTCGCGGCCCATCCCGCCGAACTCGCGATTGTGCCAGTGCGTCGGGTAGCTGCGCTCCATCGTGACGACCAGCTCCTGCGTGCCGTCGGTGATGGCGTCGGTGATGTCGAACTCGGCGGGCAGGAAGGCGTGTTCGCTCGTGCCGACGAGTTCGCCGTTGAGGTAGACCTTGGCCAGTCCGTCGAGGGTGCCGAAGTGCAGGACAATACGTGAACCGCCCCATTCGGCAGGGACGTCGAAGGTGCGTGCCCAACCGACGGGCTTGCCGAACTCCCGTTCCATCGGTTCGAAGCCGTTGGCGGCGGGCGACCCCGGGACGGTCATTTCGTCCCAGGTTTCGACGCCGGCGATGGTGCCGTTGAAGCCTTCGGGCAGACGGTTACGGAAATTCCACGTGCCGTTAAGGGACATGCTGAACGCTTCAAGCCCGGCGATGCCGGTGATCGGCGGGGTGAGTCGAACCGGCGGCAGAACGGACGCCTCGATGTCGGCCTGTAGCTCGGGGCTGCGGGCCTCACGATCGGCAAGACCGGCACGTTCGCCGATATTTGCCGGCCCTTCCCGGTAGCCGGTCGTGTTCTCGGGAACGTCGACCGTTTCGGCCGAGGCCGCGGACGTTCCAGCCAAGGCCGCCAAGGCGGCGATGACAATCACTGTCTGCGACATGCGGCGATCGGGATGTTTGACTTTGCTCCGTTTGCGTGACATAACGGTTCTCCTCGGAAAGTTGTCGGGTGAAGGTTTTCGGCCCGTCTACGGGCGATAATCCGGCATTCTGCCAAGCTCTCACACGATGGCGACCCCAAACTCTCACATATGTCACTATCTGAAACGCAAACTCACAATGCGCCACTTGTACGCATCACCTGACTGCGGCATCTTTTAAACCTGACAGAGGAGGCTCCGCGTCGGACCGATGTTCGACAACCCGCGATCGGGCGAGCTTTCTCAACCGCTCACTCCACGCTCCCTTGAGGAGGAGAAACCATGAAGATCACTTCACTTTGCATTGCAGCCGCCGCGGCCCTGACCGTCGGGTCCATGGCGTCTGCCCAGATCGTTGTCGACGATTTCAACCGTACCGCTGACTCCGGCACCGGTTGGGGCGCGACCACCGGCGGAACTGCCGGCGTGCAGAACTGGATCCCCGGTGACGTCGGCGGTGTCAACGGTGAGGCCGGCACATTCGTCAACAATCGCATCATTCTCGACTACAACCTCGCGACCGACCCAAACGTCATCGCTGGTGGCGGCTTTGTCGTCAACTGGCAGGTCAACCCGACCGACGGCGATGATTCGGTCCCGCCGAACAGCGGCACCGGCCGTGAGTTTGCCGGCATCGCGCTTTCCGACACCAACGACCTTGTTGAGTTCGGTGGTGCCGGTGCGGTCACCAACGCGGGCAACGACGCTCTGCGTTACGCGGTCTTGCCTCGCAACAGTGGCTCGGCCGGTATGCTCACCCGCACCGCCGGCAACGTCCGCACGCTCGTCGCCACAGGCAACCCCGACGTCGGTGCGTTCAACGAGTTCGTGTTCGACCAGCCGACCTTCGACCTATATTCCGGTCAGTCCCCGCTGCCCGACCCGTTTGTAAATGACACGTTCTACGATGTGTCGATTGAAGTTGTCGGCGACTTCTCTGCCGGCAGCATCGTGTTGGTGACCACCACCGTTAACGGTGCAGTCATGCCGACCGAGAGCATCGAGTGGATCGATGCTGACTCGGCGTTCCTGTCGGCAGTCGCCTTCAACGGCGAGCACCAGTACGACAACCTCAGCATCTCGGCGCTCGTGATTCCCGAGCCGGCTTCGCTCGGACTTCTGTCCGTTGCCGGTCTTGGCCTGATGCGTCGCCGTCGCGCATAACACTCGGTCGCCGGCCGGTTGACCCCGGCCGGCGATCCTTGGGCATCCCGCCCTCCACACAACTTCCTGATTCGTTCCGAACTTCATTGCCAATTGAGGAGGCAATCATGCGTAGACCCACGCAACGTAACCGTCGTGGCTTCACCCTTGTAGAGCTACTCGTCGTGATCGGCATCATCGCGCTGCTGATTTCCATTCTGCTCCCCTCGCTTCAATCCGCACGCCGGTCGGCCAACAACGTCAAGTGCCTGAGCAACGTCCGCCAGGTCGGCACGGCCTACCAACTCTGGCTGTCGGAAAACCAGTTCCGTGCGTTCGCGGACTACAGCCCCGACAACCTTCAGGGTCAGGTGCTTTTGCCCCAGATTCTGACCAATGCCGGCTACATCAACCTCACTCGTAACGAGCCGACAGACACGGGCGCGCCCTCGATCGGTAAGATCGAGCCTGAGATCGCCTACTGCCCAGAAACGGATCAGCTCGGTGTTCTGCCCATTGGCACCGTCGCGACGATCGGTAACGCCAACACCTACTGGCAGAAGACCTTCGGTAGCGTCTTCTCCGAAGGCTCCTACACCTACAACGCTTGGCTCAGCAATGACAAGCGGTATGCACCGCCGGGCATTCCCAACGCGTTCAACGCGTGGGTGGCCGAGGACCGCGGTGATGGCCAAGAGCGCCGCACCTACTTCTACGACAGCCACAGCCGCGCTACTGACAGCAGTAACGTCCCGCTATACGGCGACGGTATCTGGGCCGAAACGACCCCGACCTTCACCAACCAAGTGTCGACCACGGACGTCGATCCGTTCGGCGTTCACCCGACGGTGATGAACCCCACCGCCACGATGAACCGGAGCTACCTGAGCCGTCACCCCGGCTCGCGCTCGATCAACTTCGCGTTCCTCGACGGCAGTGCACGCGGCGTCGAACCGCTCGAGCTCTGGCAGCTCGATTGGCATGAGGACTACGAGCCGGTCGAAGACCCGATCGAAGACAACGGCTTCCTGCCCTGATGTGCATCCTCCTCTAACCGGGTGATCGCTTGACCGCGATCACCCGATTTCCACCGCCGCACATCCCTATATCTGGAGCGATCCGTGAAGTGCCCGCCCAACATACTGCTGCTGATGACCGATCAGCAGCGTGCGGATACGGTCTCTGCCCTGGGCAATCCAATCATCCGCACGCCGGTGCTCGATCGGCTGACCCGGGAAGGCACGAGCTTCACTCGGTGCTACACCCCCAGCCCGGTTTGCGTCTCGGCGCGATGCGCATTGATGACAGGACTTGCCCCGCATGTAAGCGGTTGCGTCGACAACATGCCGATGCCCACCGACGTGCCGACGCTGCCGGCTCGCCTCGGCATGTCGGGCTACCAAACGCACGGCATCGGCAAGATGCACTTCAACCCGGACAGCACCGCCGCTTGGGGTTTTGATTCGCGCGACATCTCCGAGGAGATGCCCAGCTCCGACGACGACTACGTCGACTTTCTCTGTGAGAATGGCTTTGACCATGTGACCGAGCCGCATGGCGTGCGGAGCGAGTTTTACTACGTCCCACAACCATCGCAGCTGCCGACCGCGCTGCACCACACGCACTGGGTGGCGGACCGTTCGATCAAGTACCTTCGAGAGCGCGACACCAGCCGTCCGTTCTTCTTGATGTCGAGCTTCATCAAGCCGCATCCGCCGTTTGAGAATCCTTCTCCCTTCGACAAGCTCTATCGCGGCCCCGACATGCCCGGCCCGCTGCGCCGGCGCGAAGAGCAACAGTTGTGGACTTACTGGAACCGTGTCCAGAATCGCTACAAGTACGCCGACGCCGGTTTCGATTTGCGTCTTGCGCAGCTTCGTCAGTCCGCGTACTACGCGGCGATCAGCTTCATCGACCAACAGATCGGCCGGATCATCGACTCGCTCGGCGATGCCATCGACAACACATTGATCCTCTTCACCGCCGACCACGGCGAACTGCTCGGGGACTATGGCTGTGTCGGCAAAAGATCCATGCTCGATGCTGCCGCGCGGATTCCGATGATCGCTCGCCTTCCGGGCGTCTTCAAACCCGGCCGGCGCTGCGAAGCGGCGACATCGTTGCTCGACATCATGCCCACATGTCTGGCTCGTGCCGAAACGGACACCGGAGAGGTCTCCGGTGACGGCAACGATCTGGCATCGGTGGCCGCTGTACCTGACCCGGACCGGACCGTTTACGCACAACTGCAACGCGGCCGTTACGGCCTGTACATGGCGGCCAACGCGAAGCAGAAGTTCGTCCGCTCCGCTGCCGACAATCGTGAGTGGCTCTTTCACGGAACGGCGGAAGACAACCCCGACGAGTTCGCCCATTGTGTCGACACTGGCAAGTCGGTCGCGGACAACACGCTCGCGGCATCTCTCCGCCAACGCTTTACCGAAGCCGGGTATACCGAAGCGGTCGCTGACAATCGTTGGGTCGGATACCAACCGCCCGAGTTTCCGGAGGCGACGGATTCGGGTCTGTTGTTTCAAGACTCGCAGGACTTGGAGTCACAACTTCGCTCCATCGGCGACGGTTACGCCCGTGAGGGTTACGTTGGCGGAACTGAATTGCTCGACACGCCCCGCCCGTTCGAAAAGCCTGGCGACCACGGACAGGAAGGCACCCCGGCACCCAAGCCCAAACGCCAACGGGTCAAACCGGTCGTTCCCGCCATGCGGTCGATCAGCGTTGAAGGCGTCAACTAATTTTTCGTTTCCGTAGGCCGTACTCGTTTTCACCGCCGACGCTTGCGGCGGGTCGGGCGTAGCGTTTCGCTGACCATTGGTGCCGGCTCCGCGCTACCTTCCATTTGCTCGGTGATGATCGGCGCGAGCGCTTTGATCCGTTCGGCCAGTTGGTGTTGCTGCGTGGCGATCTCGCGATTGAGCGAGCCGATCGCGCGGTCATCGGCGCGGAAGATATCCCCCGTCAGCGTCCGCGCGATCGCCGACTCGACGTACTGCGTTCGTCCGGTTTCGACCCAGTCGGCACGAACCGTCACCGCGACGCCCCCCTCGCCAAGCGTGAGCAGCCCCCATCGCGGTGGCAGGTCTTTCTTTTTGATCAACCCCGCCGGGGCGATGACATAGTGCAGGTTCGCCATGGGCGTCAGGAGACAACTGCGAAACTTACCCAGCGCGGACTGGCCACGGAGCTTGCGTTGTAAGTTCGGAACGCCACGCTTGCGTTGCTTGGACTTCTGCTTGAGTGCGAACAGCATTTGTTGCCGTTCGCACATGTCACGCAGGAAGTCCGCCCGCGATGCTTTTGCCTCGACAAACACCGTCTGCGGGAGCGTGTACGGCACCGAGAGGTAGTTGTGATAAGGCCTGAAGTACCCTGTTCCGACCGCGTCGATAATGCCCAGCGGCGGCAGCCGAACCTCGGCCGCAATGCACCGGTATCCGCTGCGGCTCATCCACCGACACGCTTCCTTCTTCAAGGTTTTATGCAGTTGCGTTTCGCCGGCCACGCGCGCACTCCGTTGCAGGTGAAGACCGGCATCCGTGCCGGCTAGTCCGGTAATGTACCTTTACGTCACGCCCTGACAACGGTTCAGCAAAATCGATCGAACGCGTTGACGTTATGACGGGTCGATGCATAACGTACAGACTGATCGCGGGGTAGAGCAGCCTGAGCTGCCTCTGAGGATCTTTGCCCTTTTGGGTGATGCCCAGGAAGCGAATACCGGCACCTTCAAAGTGCTTCGGGCGAAGTTTGCCACCATGCTTGAGCGATACCGTGCGCGGGATTGGGACGGCGCGCTCACCGCCCTTTTG
>JBCDCH010000066.1 GCA_039182125.1 Planctomycetota bacterium | reverse complement strand
GGCGAAGTCCGTGTCGCGGATCGCGGACTCGGCGGCCGACGCGTTCTCGTAGGCAACGCCCAGCGAGTTGATCGTGCTGCCGATCGTGAACCGCTGGAACGCGCCCAGACGGCCACGGAGCTGGCTGACCTGCTTGATCGACTCATCGATGATCCGCTGAGCCTGCACGAGGTTATCGCTGGTGACCTGGTTGGCACCACCCGAGGCGAGGCTCGAGAGGAAGCCGTCCGTGTCATTGCCGAGCGAGCCGCTCGAGACGGACTGCAGACCGATGCCGGCCTTGTCGGTCTCGGTGACCTTGCTGCCCAGCGCGAAGTCCGCACCACCGCCGGTGACCGAGAAGGTCTTGTTGTTGCCGGCGTTGAGGTCCTCGGTGAGACGGAAGCTCACGTCGAGGTTGCTGTTGCGGAAGGTGACGTCGAGGCCGTCGGTCGTGGCGGTCGCACCGTTGACCTGGACCGCGGCGTCGCTGCCGGTGTCGGTGGCATCGAAGAAGGTACCGGAGATGGTCTTCACGCTGACCGACTCGTCACTACCGAACTCTTCGGAGCGGAGCACGATCTTGTTCGGGACCGAGCCGACCGAGGCGGTGACGCCGGTGGAGACCGTGACCGCGTTGACGGCGGCGACGACGGCCGAAAGGGCCGTGCCCGAGCCGAAGCTCAGCTGCTCAACGCCGTCGGTGCCCTTGACCTCGATGGTCGCGGTGTTGGACAGGGCCGAGCTGGTGAAGGCGTTGGAGGTCACGCCCTGGGTCGCGGAGTTGGTCACTTCGACGACAACGTTGTTGCTGCCACCGTCGGGAATACGAGCGGCGTTGACGCGCACGTTCTGGACGGCCGAGGCATCGGCGCCCGAGGTCGCGTAGTCGTAGCTGCCGTCCAGGAGCTTCTGGCCCTGGAAGCTGGTGGCGCTGGCCAAGCGGTTGACCGTCTCGAGGATCGAGTCGATCTGGAGCTGGTTCGCGTCGATTTCTTCCTTGCTCAGGCCGCCGGTGTTGGCCGACTGGCTGACGAGGCCCTGAAGCTCGTTGAGCAGCGCCGAGACTTCGCTCAGACCACCCTCGGCGGTGCCGATGATGTTCGAAGCGCGCTCACCGTTGTCGATGGCCTGAAGGATACCGCTCTTCTCGGAGCGGAGGTTTTCCGAAGCGATCAGGCCGGCGGGGTTGTCCGCACCGGTGTTGATCTTCAAACCAGTGCTCAGGCGCGTCAGCGACGCATTGAGGCTGTTCTGGTTCGAGTTGAGGGTGCGCTGCGCGAGCAGCGACGAAACGTTAGTGTTGATCCGCGTCATTGCGAATGTTCCTTCCATGGGCCGACGCTCTCACGCCGGCGAGAATCCTTAGGTTTCTCGGCCAATCCGTGGCCGGCGGCTCTGACGAGCCGCTCGCGGGGTCGGACAACCTCGCCCAACACATCCCGCACGGACGCACCGTCTGACAGCGCATCCGAGGTATGTGTCGGGCGGATCAACCCGTGGCTTTGGCGGCGAAAATGACGCGAAAATTTACCCGGACGTTGCTTCTCGGACCCACCGCACGCACCGACACCCGTGGACGGACGCATAGCCCGATTAGCAACCCCAACTTCACGTCAGATAACGCGAACAGGTCCGTTAACAAAGGCGATTCGGGATATTGGACGTGACCGACAACACGCCTTATCGGGCGCATCAGAACGGAATGTCTTCCTCTTCGAACCCGCCCAACCCGCGCCGGGGGCGATGGCGTTTGGAGTGCAGGCCGAACGGCTGATCGGGCTTGCCGGCGAACCCTCGGGCCGCATCGGCGCTCGTGCCCTTGGTCAGCTTCAACGCCTCGGCGACATCCTCCGCGGTCCGCTGCTCACGCCCGGCTTCGAGCGCGAGCAGGCCGCTAAGTCGAACGATCTCGTGCAGGTGCGCGAAGCTCAGCTCGTCGCTGTCGTGCGCGAGTTGGTCGTCGGACAGACCCGGCAGGTGCTTGTTGAAGAAACGCTTGCGCAAATCGACCGTCGGGTTGGGGATTTCGATGACGGCATCGAACCGGCCAGGACGATTGCTGACCGCCGGGTCGAGTTCGTCGGGATGGTTCGTCGTTGCCACCAGCAACAACGGCTTGGCCGGCTCGCCGTCCCTCTCGCCCGTGTCCTGCTCGACGCCATCGAGCATGTTCAGGAAGCGCGACACGTCGAGCCGCTTGAGCAGCCAGTCGAGGTCCTCGATGACAAGCATCGCCGGGCCCTGCTCACGCCAATGGCGAAAGACCCGCTCCATGTCGTCGGAGTCGAAATCGCTGGCGGGTTTGAGGATTAACGCCGCCACGTCGGGCAACTCGCCGGCGAGTAGGCGGATCAACGAGGTCTTGCCGTTGCCCGGCGGGCCGTGCAGAAGCAGACCACGCTTGGGCGGCAGGCCAAGCTTTTTATGCAGCTCGGTGCCGCTTTCGGAAAACAGTGCCTTGCTCTCACGCCGGACGCGCTTGAGCAGCTCCTCGTCGGCAACGAGTCGGTCGGCGGCGAGTCGGGGGTCGAGCCGGGGAAAGGTCTCACCCGTGCGAGCCCCGTCGACGACCTGCCACTTGTCGAGATTCCGTCGGCGACGTAGCTCCGTGATCGTGTCGCGAAACCGGTTGTAGCCCGCGACATCCCGCACCGCGAGCAGGTACAGCGTTTCGCCGTTTCCGTATTCGGGCGCGTACCAGCACCAGCGCGCCACCGCCAGGTCGTAATCTTCGAGCAAAACCAACCCCGACGGCAGCAACGTCGTCGGCCTGTTCCGCTCGAACGTGTGCGCCACCGACGGACTCACGCCGCCCGACAACGACCGTACTGCCTGCCAGGGTTGCTCGATATCCGGCAACAACTCTTCCAAAGCCAGATCAAAGTCGCCCAGCCAAACGTCCTGCGGCACCGCGATCGTCCACGCATCGACATCGTCGACCTGATCGGCGAGCGCCTCGCGCAGCAGCCGTGCCGCGTGCTCGGTCAACGAGACGTCCGTCGGCAGTTCGCCGCTTGGCGAAACCCCGAGCGTGTCTTCGATTGATCCCAATGGCGAATGCAAGGGGAAAGCGTAGGCGCGGGCCGCGATGCGGTTCCGATAACAATCGGCTGCGTTTGCCGTAAACTCGCCGGTCCATGGACTACCGCGTCGACACCGAGATCTTCCACGGGCCGATGGATCTGCTGCTGCACCTGATCCGTCGCGACGAGATCGACGTGCGTGACATCCCCATCGCCAGCGTATGCGATCAGTTCTGCCACCACGTACGGCTGCTTCAGCACCTGGATATCGACGACGTCGGCGAGTTTCTCGTGATGGCCGCGACGCTGATGGAAGTGAAGAGCGCGATGCTCTTGCCCCGGCCCGAGGCCGAGGAAGGGGCCGAGGTCGACGCGACGCAGGACATCACCGACCCCCGGTACGAACTCGTGCAGCAGCTGCTCGAGTACAAGAAGCTCAAGGACGCCGCCGCGTTGCTGGCGGAGAAGCAGGCGCTGCGTGAGGCGCAGCTGCCGCGCCAGCCGGGGCCGCTGCGGCGGAGTGAGCCGGACGACGACGCACCACCGCCGTTGGACATGGAAGACGTACAGGTGTTCGACCTGCTGGAAGCCTTCGGCCGCTTGATGGGCGAGGTCGGCAAGCGACCCAGCCGGTTCCACGAAGTCCAGTACGACGAAACCCCGATCGACCTCCACGCCGCCGACATCGAAGACCGCCTGCGCCGCGACGGGCCGATGCGATTCAAGACCCTGCTCGAGGGCCGCACCAGCCGAAGCGAAATGATCGGCGTCTTCCTCGCCCTGCTCGAACTGATCCGCGAGAAGAAGATCAAAGTCGACGTCGAAGACGGTGCCGACCCGCGTGACCCGGCCGCCCTTCGACTGGAAGCCGGCGAGGGACTGATGGAGAGTGCCGACGACGATTGATCTCCGGTACCCTGTGGGCATGAGCATCAAACAAAAGCTGGCCGACATGGGCATCGCCGTTCCGAGCGGCGCGCAAACGTTCGGGGCATATGTGCCGGCCAAGCGGGTCGGTGATGCGATCTTCGTCAGCGGGCAGTTGCCGATGAAGGACGGCAAGCTCTTGGCCGAGGGGATCGTCGGCGACGGCGTCACGCTCGAAGAAGCCCAGGCGGCGGCACGACAGTGCGTGATCAACGCACTGGTCGGCGTCGAGGCGGCGGGGATCGGGATGGACAGCATCACGGGCGTCACACGCGTCGGCTGCTTCGTCGCGTCGACGACGGGGTTCACCGACCAGCCGAAGGTGGCCAACGCCGCCAGCGAGTTTCTGCACGCGCTGTTCGGGGAGTCGGGCCAGCACGTCCGCGCGGCTGTCGGCGTCGCAAGCCTCCCGCTCAACGCCGCCGTCGAGATTGAGTTCACATTCTCGGCATAAACTGCCGACCTTGCCCGACGCAGTTCCCATCCGCCCCGCACTTGTGCGCCCCGCCACCGTCGCCGACGTCCCGGCGATGCACAGCGCCATCAACCAGCACGCCGAACTCGGGCGGATGCTCTTCAAGTCCTACGCGCAGCTCTATGAGAACATCCGCAACTACGCCGTCGCCGAGGTCGATGACGAGGTCGTTGGCACCGCGGCACTTGCAGTGATCTGGCGCGACCTCGCGGAGATCCGCTCCCTCGCCGTCGACGCCGCCCACGTCGGCAAAGGCCTCGGCGGCCAACTCACCCGCTGGACGCTCGACGAAGCCCGACGCCTCAACATCCGACGCGTCATGTCGCTCACTTACGAGCAAGCCTTCTTCGAAAAGTACGGCTTCGTTGTCGTCGAAATGTCATCGCTCCCGCTGAAGGTCTGGAGCGACTGCGTGCGGTGTCCGAAGAAGGACGCGTGCGACGAGATCGCGATGGTCGCGACGCTCGAAGACGTCGAACCGGTACCAGGACCGTCTGCACCAGCCACGCCGAAGGGCGTGAGCATTCCGGTTTTGCCGTGAACGCGTCACCCGGCGAGGCCCGCTCCGATTTGAGCGATTGCTGGCGGGCATGGGATTCGCCCTCGCGTCGGACAGCCTGCTCATTATACTGCGTACTGCGGCGATGCGTCAGGGGCGACGCTCGCCCACGTCTGAGGCCCCACCGTTGACCTCACGGACCTCATGATGCCCTCGCATACCTTGACCGCCCTCCTGCTCCGCAAGTGGAACGACAGTACGTCCGACGAAATCTACGAGGCGGTACTCAACGCGGCGAAATTTCAGAACGTCGATGTGCAGGAGCTCAAGAACGACAACGGCAAGATCCCGGACAACTTCGAGGAGCGGGTGTCGAGGTGTGACTTCGTGATCGCCGTGGACATCCACACGTCGCCGGCGGTCTACCATGAGATCGGCTACGCGTCGTGCTTGGGCAAGACGTTGCTTCTGATCACCGACGAGAAGCCCGCTGACGCGCCAGACAACATTTACACCCAGCTCGACAACAAGCTCATCCTCCAGACCGGGTGGAGGACGCTGCAACTCTCGAACGATCTTGAGGAACGATTTAAGAAGATCCGGGAGCGTTCGCCGGATCGGAAGGTTCTTCTGAGCGATCTGGTCGCGGCCGTGAAGACGCTGGCCAAGCTGGATTACGAGAGCGGCCTCTACACGAAAGCCCAGTGCTTCATCGCTCAACGGTTCCTGAAGCAGGCGCAGCAGTGGACCGAGACCGGCCCGTTGTCGGTCGAGGGCAACCAGGAGGTGCTGATGGTGGGCACGGAGATTCTCAAGCACGTCCACGAGACCGGGTTCGCCACGCTCTGGTTCGGCGGGCTTGACTCTTGGTACAACGACCTGAACCCCGACACCGACGACGACTACCTGCGGACGGCGAAGGACGCGGCCCAGCGGGGCGTGGATATCCGGCGGGTGTACATCCTCGACAAGCAGACCGACGCCGACGATGAGCGGTTTCGCGAGCTGGTGCGCAAGGACGTGCTCCACGGGATCAAGGCGACGTACGCCGTGCCCGACGAGGCGTGGTTTCGGAAGCACGGGCACCTGAAGGATTTCGCGATCTGGGACGACACGTTGCTGGCCGAGGTGCAGTACACCCAGACCGGCCAGACCAAGGACAAGCCGCGCATCGTGCGCTGCCTCTACTCGCCTCTGAAGAAGGACGGCGAGCGGTTGCTCTCGGTGCGGGACGGGACCGAGGTGAAGTCGTACGTGGAGATCGTCGAGAAACTCAATCCTAAGCCGGCACCGGCGATCCCGGTCGAAGACTTTTTCCTGGCCGAGTACCGCAGCACGATCGAGGCACACGCCGAGGAACACTGTGCTGAGACTCACGGCTGCCGGCACTACCACGGGAGCTGGCCGCTGCTGCGTTTGCTCCGTGGCGTCTCCACCCCCACCTGGCACTCCGACTTCTACTTCGACCACATCCGCCAGTGGAGCGACCAGTTCCTTGAGACCGGCGGTGGATCGATCAAGGTGCTGATCTCTGGGATGGCCGACTTCGGCATGCTCTACCACCTGGTCCAGTCGATCGGCGTGGACAAGATCAAGCAGAGCGCGATCGAGTTCCACCTGCTGGACCGCTGCAAGACACCGATCGAAGCCTGCCGTACCCTGCGCGAGAAGCTCAGTAAGGAGCCGCTCGAGACCCTGCGGGTCGACCTCAAGCTCATGGATAAACAGGTGGACATCCTCGACTCGGCCGGGCTCAAGAAGGCCCACGTCGACCCCGGCTCGTACCACCTGATCTGCTCGGACGCGTTCCTCACCCGGACCACCGACTTCATGGGCAAGAGCTTCTCACCCGAGCACATCTTCGCCGTCTGGAGTGACCTGCTCACGCCCGGCGGTGCGATCATCACGACCGCCCGCATCAAAGACGCGGTCGGCACCGACATCACCAGCGACCTGCGCCGCAGCTTCGAGCAACGCATGCTCGACAAACTCGATGAGCATCGCGCGCAGCCGGACTCACCCCTGTCTCACGTCGACCCGGATCACGCCCGGGAGCAGATCAGCGGCTACGCCCAGTTCATCGAGTCCCGACCGTTCCCCGACCGCGACGCCCTGTCCGACGAACTGGATCGCTTTCCCGAGTTCGTCCCCTCCACCTTCTTCTCAACCGAGGACATCCGCGACGCGACCGACGATCGCAAGAAGCGATTCATTGTCCGCCAGATCGCCAACGACCACGAGATGGTCGAGCAGCCCTACTACGCCCGCATCTCACTGCGAAAGAAGGCTTGAGCGATGAGCGGCAAGGCGCGACGGGTTCTCGTGATTGGCGGCAACCGGTTCGCGGGCCGGATGGCGGCGGGACTGCTCTCGGACATGCCAGGCGTCGAGGTCGCGGTGCTCAACCGCTCGGGCACCGGCCCTGACGACGTTCGCGCCTTCCGGGCGGATCGGAATGCGGAACTCGGGAGCGTGCTGCGGGACTTCCGGCCTGACTGCCTGATTGACTTTGCCGCCTATACACCCACGCAGGCCGAGCGGGCGTGTGATCTGACTTCAGCCAACGGTATCCACTATGTTCACATTTCTTCTGCATCGGCCTACCCGCCCAACGGTGAACCACACGCGGAACATGCTCCGCTGACACCTCACGAAGGTTGGGGCGATTACGGTCGGGAGAAAGCACTTGCGGACGAGTGCGTCAGAACTCGAAAGCCCGACGCCACGATCCTGAGGCCAGCTTACTTCATCGGACCGGACAATCCGATCCGCCGATGCACGCTTCTGTTCGACCGCATTGCCGGTGGCGAGCCGCTGCCGATACCGTATGACGGGTCGGCCCTGATTCAGACGGTCCACCCGCAAGATCTTGCGCGAGCCGCCATTGTCGCCGGCAGGATGAGGGCAGCCGGTCCAATCAATATTGCATGCGCAGAGCCGACGAGCATCGCGAACTTCTATCATCTCTGTGTCGAATTAGTTGGCGAAATGGCAGCTAAGCCCGCCCAGATCATGCAGACCGACGAGTTTGCGGAGGCGTACGACGAAAACCGTTGGCCGTTTCCGGGACTCCCAATGCGGCTCGACACCACACGCTGCACCCAGGAACTGGGCGTCGTATGCCGCCCTACACCCGTATCAGTCCGTGAAGCACACCAAACGTGGCTGAAACACCGGATCGAACGATGAAGGCGGTCGCACGGCCATCGGGCAACCGTCTGCCTAACCTTCCGCCGTACATGCAGCACGAGAACCTCAATCAGTCCCTCGAGGACCTGGCGGCGCGGATGGTAAAACTCCGCGACTCTCTTTAACTTGCCCAAACGCGAAGCCGAGCTGGGCGAGCTCGAAGCCAAGATGAACGCACCGGACTTCTGGGACGACCCCGACGCGGCCCAGAAAGTCGTCGCGCAAATGAAGCGCACCAAGGCCGGCATCGAACCGATCCAGGAAATGCTTGCGGGTGTGGAAGATGTGCGTGCGATGATGGAGCTGGCCGACGAGGCGGACGACCAGGAAGCGCGCGAGGAAGCCGACCGCATGCTAACCGACCTCGAAGCCAAGGGCGACAAGGTCGAGTTGCAGGCGCTACTCTCGGACAAAAACGATCCGCACAACGCATTCGTGCAGATTCACGCCGGGGCCGGCGGCGTCGAGGCGATGGACTTCGCCGAGATGCTGCTGCGGATGTACCTGTACTTCTTCAACAACCGCGGCTGGAAGGTCGAGGAAGTCGACCGCACCGACGGCGAGCAGGCCGGGATCAAGGACATCAACCTGCTGGTGCAGGGCGAGTACGCCTTCGGCTATCTCAAGGCCGAGGCCGGCGTGCATCGGCTGGTCCGCCCGTCGCCGTTCAACGCCCAGGGCAAACGCCAGACCTCGTTCGCGTCGGTCGACGTGATCCCCGAGTTCGAGGACGACGACAGCGACATCGAAATCCCCGACGCCGACCTCGAAGCCGAGGCCTTCGCACGCTCCAGCGGCCCCGGCGGCCAGAACGTCAACAAGGTCGCCACCGCCGTCCGCATGACGCACAAGCCGACCGGCATCCAGGTCGTCGCGTCGGTGCATAAGTCGCAACAGCAGAATCGCAAGCTCGCCCTATCGCTGATCAAGGGCCGGCTCGAACTACTCCAACAGGCCGAGCGCGATGAGGAGCTCAAGAAGCTTTACGGCGAAAAGGGCGCGATCGCCTGGGGCAACCAGATTCGCAACTACGTCCTCGACGACCGCCGCGTGAAAGACGTCCGCACCGGCGTCGAAACAGGAAACGTCGAAAGCGTCCTCGACCGCGGCGAACTCGACCCGTTCATCGACGCCGAGCTAAGGCGACGAAAGACGGCGGCGGGCAAGAGCAATTAGGTCTGCCCAGCCGTGGTCTCTTACTCGGTCACGTCGTATCCCGCGGCCAGCAGCACTTTCTTCACCGCACTGTCGGTCGGGATGCCGTTGGTGCCGTGCTCGGTGAGGTCGTCATACTCGTCGTTGAGCCGCTGGGCTTCGTCGGTGAGGCGATCGACGACGCCACGGAGGGCTTCCTGGAACATCGGATCGGTCGCGGCCTGGGCGGCCTCCTTCTCGGTCTTGCCGGTGCCTTCCCAGCGTTTGCCCATGACCTCGTCAGCGACCTCACGCACGATCCGATCGGCTTGCGCGAACACCGTCTCACCGATCCGGCGATGGCCGTGCTCGTGCTCGATCAGCTTTTCGTTGGCGTTCTCGGGCAGATAGATTCGGTGACGCAGGTCGAGCGTGTAGGTGAACGTGATCCGGTTCAGCCGCACCGTCACCCCTTCGCGGGTCGGCTTACCGCGATAACGAAACTTGTAGCGCAGATCGACGTTGAAATCGAAGCGGCACAACGCGTCCTCGTCGGGTGCGAGTTCGAGGTCGACCGGCGGGTTGGCCGGATCGAACTCGATGATTTCGACCGTCGGCTCATTGAGGACAATCTTGACGTCCTCGTCCACCTGCACAACAGCAAGGGCTGGAACCAGTGTGATGAGCAAAAGGCAGCGCTGGCAGATACCCATGATTGGCTATTGTACCAAACCCGACCGTGCCCCATGATCTGGCCATGCCCAAACTTACGGTTGATGGTGTTGGTGAGTTTGAAGTCCCTCCCAGCAAGCGCCTGGTACTTGCATTGGAGGACGAAGCCGGCATCGATCAGCTCCACGCCTGCGGCGGTCATGGCAAATGCACGACCTGTGCCGTGACATTCCTCGCCGGCGAACCTGAAAAGATGACGCAGCAGGAGCACGAGACGCTCACGGCCCGCGGGCTCGACGGCGTCCGGCTCAGCTGCCAACTCGGTTGCACGCACGACATGACCGTCAAGGCCGAAAGCCGCGTGAGCACGACCGATCGCAAGGACGCGGGCCCACGCCCCATGGACGGGATCGAACCGCCGCCGGTCTGGGTCGAGAAATAGGGTCTTCGCAGACCTAAATCGCTAATGCAATCTTCTTGTTTGACTTTTGCGATGATTGCCCTCTAGCTTGCGTTCCGACCAGCGCTTCCTCACCGTTACGATCCTTACCCGATGCCCGAGAGTCCCCGGCCCACGCCGAACCCTGATTCCGCCGCAGAAACGCCGGAAACCGGTGTTTCGGACGATGTCGATACCCCGACGTCCCTCCCCCGACGCCGAAAGCCCGTCGTCGAAAAGCGGCCGCGCGTGTTCATGTTGGGCTGGGAATTCCCACCGCTAATTTCCGGCGGTCTTGGAACGGCTTGCCACGGGCTGACCAAGGCGCTCGCCGAGCAACGTGTGGACGTGACGTTCGTTCTGCCACGCCCGGCCAACGTCCCGGCGGCCGTCGCCGCTGCGAAGATGCCCGACGGATCGGGGCCGACCGTCGAAACCATCGGCGAGGATCGCACCGAGATTTTCGACGCGCCCGAGAGCGTGACGATCGAAACCATCGAGGCCGGCGGGTTCGGCCCATACGCATCTCCCTCGGATCATGTCACCGCGTCGAGTGCGACGATCAAAAGCTCCACCATCCGCGGGGCCGGCCAGCCGGTGACCGGTGACGGGCGTTTCCCAGAGCGTGACTCGCTGCCGTACATCCGCCAAGTCATCCAACGCAAGACCGACGCCACGCCACACGACGCATCCCCCGGCGAGTCGGGCCGATATGCCGGTGACATGTTCGACGAGGTCCGCAAGTACGCCGAGCTCGCGGTGAAGCTCGCCGGCGAGAAGACCAAGTCCGGCCTGAAGTTCGATGTCGTCCACGCCCACGACTGGATGACCTTCCCCGCCGGGCTCGAGGTCGCCGCCAAGCTCAACGTTCCGCTGGTGGTTCACGTCCACTCGACCGAGTACGACCGTTCCGGCGACAACGCCGACGACCGCATCGCCGACATCGAACGCCGCGGCATCCACGCCGCCCAGCGCGTCATCGCCGTCAGCCACTACACCCGCGGCGTCATCGAACACCGCTTCGGCGTCGACGCCGGCCGGATCGACGTCATCCACAACGGGATTGAAGTTCAGCCCGAGAACACCCCCCCGACCGAGCCGCAAAGCTTCCGCATCGGCCGCGACGAAAAGCTCGTGCTTTTCCTCGGACGGATCACGATGCAGAAAGGCCCCGAGTACTTCATCGAGGCGGCCCAAAAAGTTCTCGAAATCATGCCGGATGTGCGTTTCGTCATGGCGGGCAACGGCGACCAACTCCCGCCGATCGTGCAGCGGACCGTCGAAGCGGGCCTGAGCAACAAGATCCTCTTCACCGGCTTCCTCCGGGGCAGCGACGTCGAGGCCGTCTTCAAGCTCGCCGATCTGTACGTCATGCCCAGCGTGAGCGAGCCGTTCGGCATCGCCCCGCTCGAAGCGATGAGCCACGACGTCCCGGTCATCATCTCCAAGACCAGCGGCGTCAGCGAGGTGCTCAAGCACGCCTTGAAGGTCGACTTCTGGGACACCGACGAGATGGCGAACAAGATCGCCGCCGTGCTGAAACACCCCAGTCTCGCCGGCACCCTCCGCCGTGAGGGCGCGCTCGAAGTCCGCAGCATGCGCTGGCAGGACGCCGCCGAGCGGTGCAAGGCGCTGTACGCCGAGATGATCAAACCGAGCGCCTGACGCCCGGTTCCGGTCGCCGCCAAAAGATATACGAAATCATCGCCGCGATGACTCTGGGCGGCTTGGTGGGGTGATCGCTACTTTGCCATTGCTCGACGCCATTTCGCGTGAGCCGCACTGCCCGAAGCCGCGCTACTTTCAGCGATATCGGGCAGGCGCAACAAGTAGTTCGGAGACAGAAACGATGCGATACACCACCACAACCGCCCTCGCCACGACGCTCGGGCTGGTCGCCTTTTCGTACGGACAGGTGCCCTTGGGCACCCTCGATATCCCGGACGGCGACGTCATTCTCGCCGAAGAAGACTTCGGCATTTCCACGATCGATCCGATCCTCATCCCGCTGGCCGATACGGGCTTCAGCACGGGCGGCTCGGTGCTGGCCGACGGAATTGTCCTCGACCTCACCGAAGCCGGCGAACGATCGATCGAGTCGTTGGACCTGATCGGCCTGACGGACGTCGATTTCTTTTTCAGCTGGGCCACGACCGGCACGTTCACCGACGGCTCGTCCTTCCTGATCGAAGCAACGACCGAAGGCACCGACTTCACCCTCTTCGAGTTCACCAGTGCGGCCGGCCTGAGCGGTGCCGATCCCGCGCCGCCGTTCTTCGAGTTCTTTGCCAGCCCGCCCGGTGGCGCGACCGATGCGGGGCTCGACGCACTGCTGGCGTCGGGTCTGGATCTTTCGGACGTCACGTTCTCGGCTTCGGCCATCGCCGGGCCGGGCTCTGACGGCACGATCTTCCTCGACTCGGTGCTCATCACCGGCACACCTATCCCCGAGCCGGCTTCCGCGGCTCTGCTGGGAATCGCCGGCACGATGCTTCTGCGTCGGCGTCGGTAGACAAACTCTCTCTCAATCCCAAGCACGACGCGGGTGCCGACGACTCGGCACCCGCGTTGCGTTTCGGGCCAATAGCCAACAACACCGACCTTACCGCCGGGCCACGTCCAGCAACTCCCTTGCCTGGGCGCGGGTCGTCTCCGTGATCTTCGCGCCGCCGATCATGGCGGCGAGTTCTTCCACACGCGACTCGCCGGTCATCACCTCGACCGTGCTGACCGTCGCGTCACCAGCTTGGTCCTTGCGCACGGTCAAGTGCCGGTCGGCGTGGGCGGCGATCTGGGGCAGGTGCGTGATGCACAGCACTTGGTGGGCCTCGGCGAGGTGGCGGAGCTTGGAGCCGATGACGCTGCCGAGTCGGCCGCCGACGTTGGCGTCGATCTCGTCAAACACCAACACGCTGATGCGGTCACCTTGCGCGAGCACCTGTTTGAGTGCGAGCATGATGCGTGAAAGCTCGCCACCGGACGCGATCTTTCGGAGCGGCTGCGGCTCGAGGCCGGGGTTGGTCTGGGCGACAAACTCGACGGCATCATCGCCGGCCGCGCTCGGCTCGCCGGGAGCGACATCGACCCGGAACTTCGCCTTGGGCATGCCGAGCTCGGCGAGCTGCGACTCGATCAACGGCGTGAGTTTGCGAGCGGCAGCACCGCGTTTCTTCGTCAGGACCGCGGCGAGCTTCTCCCGTTTCTCGGCGAGCGGTTTGAGCTTGGCTTCGAGCGCGTCGGCATTGTCGCCGGCACCGTCGAGGTCGGCCAGCTCCGCCCGCAACCCGTCACGAAACGCCAGCACATCGGCCATGGACGGGCCGTACTTTTTGAGCAGGCGGTTGAGCGTGTTGAGCCGGGTCTGCGTTTCTTCCAACTCGGCCGGGTCGAGGTCGAGCTTCTGCGTGTAGCGGCCGAGATCCCGGGCAGCTTCGTCTAGTTGCAACGTCGCACTCTTGACCGCCTCGGCGATCGGCTTCACCTCCGCATCGAGGTCGCTCAAGTGATCGAGTGACCGCCCGATCGAACGCAACCGCTCGACCAACGCATCGTCGTTCTCGTACAGCGCGTCGTGGGCGGCAGTGCTGTCGGTCTTGAGCGTCTCCAGGTTACCGAGCTTCGAGGCTTTCTTTTCGAGCGCTTCAAACTCGTCCGCATCAGGGGCGGCGGCCTCGATCTCATCGAGTTGGAACTTGAGAAAGTCGATCCGCTGCGTGCGGTCTTTCTCGCCGCGTCGGAGGTCCGCGATCTTGGCCCGGGTCGCCTGCAACTCCGACCAGGTCGCCGCATGCTCGGTGCGCGGCTTTTCCAGCCGGGCGTACTGGTCGAGCACGTCGAGTTGGTTCGCGGCCTTGAGCAGGAAAACGTGATCGTGTTGTCCATGCACGTCGGCGAGCAACTCGCCGGCGGCGCGGAGCATGCCGAGCGTGACGGGGTGGCCGTTGACCGACGCGGACGTTCGGCCGCTGGCGAAGATCCGACGCGTGAGGAGCAAATCGGCATCCTCGTCGAACGGCACATCGGTCGCGGCCGAAAGCGCTTGACGCAGCGTGTCGTCGCCGATCTCGAAGACGCCCGAGACACGCCCCTCCCTTGCCCCGCGCCGCAGAAGCGTCGACGCCGACCGCAGCCCGAGCAGCACGCCGATCGCTCCGATGACCAGCGACTTACCCGCGCCGGTCTCGCCGGTGAAACAGTTGAGCCCGGCGGCCAGCTCGACCTTCGCGTCGGCGATGACCGCAAGGTTCGAGATGTGCAGTTCGCGCAGCATGCGATCAAGCCAGGGATCGGCCACAGGGGTCAGCCGACGCGGCTTCCGGGTGCGATGTCGCTCATCGGGCTCAGCAGCACGACTTGCGTGTGGTCGTCGTTGCTCGCGGCGAGAAGCATGCCCTGGCTGATCTCGCCGCGCATCTTGCGCGGGGCGAGGTTGGCTACGACGATGATCTGTCGGCCCACCAGCGCGTCCGGCCCGTAGTGGCCCTTGATGCCGGCGCAGATCTGCCGACCTTCGGGCGTGCCGTCGTCGAGCTTGAGCAGTAACAGTTTGTCCGCGTTGGGGTGGTCGCCGGCTTCCTTGATGGTCGCCACGCGGAGATCGACCTTCGTGAAGTCGTCGTACTGAATGTGCGGGTCTTGCTTGGGCGCTTCGGGGGCGGCCGCGTCGGGGGTTGGGGTCGGGTCGGACATCCGCCGATGATAGAAGCGTCGCGTCAGCTGCGTTTGAGCCCGTACTTGGCGATGACGTAGAGGATTTTGTAGCCGGCCTTGAAGGTGCCACGCAGGGTGCCGGTGATTTTGGACTGGCCGATGCGCGGGCGGTACTTCACCGGCACTTCGCGGATGCGCAGCTTCTGCCGGGCGGCCTTGATCTGCATCTCGACGGTCCAGCCAAAGTTGGTGTCGACCATATTCAACGCTTCGAGCTTGTCCCAGGCGATGGCGCGGAACGGGCCGAGATCAGTGTACTTCTGCCGGAACAGCACTCGCATGAGGGTACAAGCGAGCCAGTTGCCGAAGATCGCCTGCGGGAGCAACGCGCCCTTGGGCTGATCAAGCAGCATGCGACTGCCGAGAACGAAGTCGGCCTTATCCGAAAGGATCGGGTCCACGATCTCTTCCAACTGCTCGGGGTGATCGGAGAAGTCGGCGTCGATGAACGCGACGACCGCCGGTGGGTTCTTGCGGACCTCGGCGAGGCCGGCAAGGCAAGCGGAGCCGTAGCCCTGTCGAGGGGCAGGCACCACGGTCGCACCGAACTTGCGTGCAACCTCCGCGGTGTAGTCGGTCGAGTTGTTGTCGGCGACGACGACCGCCCGGTGCCAACGACGCGGGAGTGCGTCGATCACTCGCCCGATGCTGCCTTCCTCGTTCCACGCCGGGATCACCACGACCACGTCGGCCCGATTGGCGGCTTCCTTCGCGAGGGGCTCGTGATGGGCGACAGCTTCCGAGGCATCCGCGACTTGTCGAACCGTCTGCATTGCTTGAGCTTACGGACAATCAACCGCGCCCACTCGGATGATCTTGCATTCTCTGCCATAATTCATAGCTGCCGCCGCTACCGATGGGTGGAGCCATTGCCATTTTGTTGTGGAGAGCGGACGGAAACACGGTACGTGTTGCCAGGCCCGTGTCCTCACGCACCAGCGCCAGCCATTCGGACCGAGAGTCGCCTTCGGCAAAAGCCACATGACACCGCCGGCCCGCGGATGTAAGCCGCAGGCCGGCGGTGTCTGACAGAACTGCTCCGTCGACGACTTATGCAGCACGCCGGCGACGCAGTAACAGACCGGCGGCTGCCAGGACGCCAAGGCCCGCCGGCTCCGGAATCAGCACCGCCTGAAGGTACACGTCTCCGTTGGGCAGGTCGGCGAACGTCACGAAGTCGACCAACGGACTGTTGTCGACGACCAACGGCATCTGCGGATCGACCAGATCGGCGGCACCGGCGATGATCAGGAACGTCTCGTCCTGCTCCGGCACGAAGCCGCCAAGCAGGTCGACCTCGATCGTGCCCGAGACGGTCACAAGATCAGTCACGACCAGCAGGTCGTTATCGCCGGTGCCGGCGATGTCGATCACGAGCGTGCCCGAATCGGAGAGAAGCGCGGTCCCGTCGACGGTGAACACGCCGATCGCGTCCTCGGTGTCACCCGGCGAGACGACTCCGCCAAGCTCGTTGACGAGATTGGCCACGAGCGTGCCCTCACCCATGAGCGTGTCGGGCGAGCCGTTGACGAAGGCGAGGACGCCGCTGACATTATCGTCGACCGTGAAAGTAGAACCCGCGCCGATAAGCACCGTTCCTTCGTTGACGAACGAAGCCCCGGAGGCAAGGTGTGATGTGAACTCGGCCCCGCCGGCGAGACGGAAAGTACCGTTGTTCGTATCGAAGTTACCGGACACCAGGGCGCCAGGTGCCGAGCCCGCGTCATCGAAGAGGTCGGTCGTTGCGGTCAGGCCATACAGTTCGATCGTGGCGTTGTTGATCGCGAGATCGAATCCGATGGGCGAAATGTTGAGCGTACCGTCGATCGCTCGGTAGGTACCCCCAACAAGCACGTTACCCGCGCCAAGGTTGGTTACGACAGCGGTCGCACTCGTTGTCTCGAGCGTCGAACCCGCCAGCGCCTCGTAGGTACCGTCGGTGTTGTCGTGCTCACCAATGGCAAGTTGCAGGGTGCCGCCGCTGGAAGCTCGGAACGTCCCTGTGTTGGTGGTCGTCTCGGCGGGGTCGATCGTGAGCGACGCGCCGCCAACGTTGGCTTCAACAGTGCCCGCATTGATCAGGTTGATCGCGTTGTCACCGATGTCGCCTTCACCTTCGATGGTATGCCCGCTGCTCTGGGTCAGCAGAAGCTGTGTGGTGGTCGCGTCATTGACACCGGCGTTAGGCCCATCGAGCAGGAGCGAACCGGTTCCGCCAAGCGTGACATCGCTCTGCAACTCGAAGTCGGTCGACGCCCCCGATCCGTCGAGCGTGATGACACCGTTGTTGGTGAGTGAGTTTGTGACACCGAAGTCGGTATTGGTGCCAACATTGATCCGGCCGTCATTGGTGACATCCGTGAGGACCACATTGGCACCACCCGCGACATTGACCTCGCCGGTCGCATCGGGCGTGTCCAACGTCCCGCCCGTGAGATCGACGCCGCTCAGCAAGGTGACACTCGAATCGGCGAACGCGTTGATGGTGGTGCTGTTGGTGTGACCGCCGGCGGCAAGCGCCAGATTACCGCCGTCGATTGCATCAAGCGTGCCGTTGTTCACAAATCCATCGACGCCAGCGGCAGGATCCAGCGAGAGCGTTCCGCCGACAACGTTGGCAAGAATGGTTCCGTTGTTGACCACGTTGATTGTGTTATCGCCAATGTCTCCTTCACCGACGATCGAGTGGTCGACGCCGTTGGTCAGGATCAGCTGCGTCGTGGTGGCGTCATTGATCCCGGCATTCGGGCCGTCCATGACGAGTGTCCCGTTGCCCGCCAACGTGGCGTTTGTCTGGAGCTCCACATCGGTGGACACACCGGTCCCGTCGAGGCTGATCGAACCGTTGTTGATGATGGTGCCAGTGATGCCAAAGTCGGTGTTGCCCGCGACCTCGATCCGGGCCGACGTGGTCAGGTCGGCGAGGAACACATTCGCACCTCCGACGACAGCGACGGCACCCGTCGCGTCGGGCGTATCGATCAAGCCGGCCGTGATGTCGGCCCCGCTGAGCAACTGGACGATTGAGCCCTCGAGAGCCTCGATGGTGCCGCCGGTGTTGTCGTAGCTGCCGGCCGCGAACTCAAGGATGCCGCCGTCGGACGCACGGAGCGTGTCGGTGTTGACGAACGTAGCGGCCGGATCGAGCGTGAGTGTGCCCGCGGCAGCGTTCGCGTCGATGAGGCTGTTGTTGACGACGTTGATGGTGTTATCGCCGAGATCACCCTCGCCCTGAATGGTGTGGCCGGCCGCTTGAATCAGGACGAACTGGGTCGTGGAGGCATCGTTGATCCCGGCGTTGGGCCCGACGAGCGTGACCGTCCCGTCGCCGGTAAGCAACACGTCGGACTGCAACTCGAAATCCGTCGCCACGCCGGTGCCGTCGAGGTTTAGGGCCCCTGTGTTGGTAAACGTCCCGGTCACACCGAAGTCGGTGTTGCCCGCGACATTGGTACGGCCGGTGTTGGTGACGTCGGTGAAAAACGAGTTGACACCGCCGAGCACCTCAATCGAGCCGGTCGCATCGGGGGTGGCGAGCGTGCCACCAATGATCGTGACACCCGATGCGATCTCGACGGTCGAGTCGGCCAGCGCCTCGATGCTCGTCGTGTTGATGTAGCCACCGGCATTGAACAGCAACGTCCCGCCGTTGATCGCCTGGAGCGTGCCGTTGTTCGTAAAGCCACCCGCTCCGGAAGCCGGATCAAGCGTCATCGTCTGCCCGGTGAGATCGGCAAGAATGATCCCATCGTTGACGACGTCGATCGTGTTGGCGCTGATGTTGCCCGAACCGCGGATCGTGTGCCCCACGCCGTTGGTCAACACATTCACCACAGTGGAGGCATCGTCGATCTGGGCGTTGGGGCCGTTCAGGAAGACGAAGCCGGTGCCGTTGAGCGTGGTGCTGGTGCTCAGTTCGAGACTCGCGGTGGCCCCGGAGCCGTCCAGGTTGATCTCGCCGTTGTTGGTGCTGGTGAGACCGAGCCGGAAGTCCGTGTTGGTTGCGACGTTAATCACGCCGGCGTTGCTCATGCTCGAGACGTCGGTGAGGTTGAAGTTGGAGCCGCCGTTGATGTTGAAAATGCCGGCCCCGAGTACGTCCAGCCCACCGAGCGTAATGGTACCGGAGAAGTCCGTCGGGGCCGGCGCGCCGATCACGGCCGACTCGGTCGCGGTGTTGGGAACATCGCCCAGATCCCAGTTGTCGGCGTTGTTGTAATCCTGATCCCCTTCGGAGCCGTCCCAGGTGATGACTTGCCCATAAGCGGAAACGGTAATCGTGGCAAGGGCGGACAGAGCCGCAAGGCTGATCCAGCGACGACGCAATGCTTGCGCATGGCGGTTTTTCAGAGACATCTTTTCTCCCATGGTTCGCGGTTTTACGACTCAAACAGTCGCGTTCGATGGGCTGTCGAGATGTCAGCCCCCGCAGGCCATGCGTCATCGGAGTTGCCCCGGGGCCAGAAAATCTTTGGATTATCGGACACCTCCAAAGGTCGTAAAATTTTCGGGTGAGAGCCCGCCGGTAATCACAACGTCTCGGCCACGAGGCTTGCCAGTTCGCTGCGCTCGGCCTTGGCCAGGGTCACGTGGCCGACCAAGGCGTTGTTCTTGAGACGTTCGACGACGTAGCTCAGGCCGTTGCTGGAGCTGTCGAGGTACGGATTGTCGATCTGGCTGGCATCGCCGGTGAGAATGAGCTTGGTTCCCTCGCCGACACGGGTGGCGATGGTTTTGACCTCGTGGGGCGTGAGGTTCTGGGCTTCGTCGACGATCAGATACTGCTGGGGGATGGATCGGCCGCGGATGTAGGTCAGGGGTTCGAGCACGACCGTCCCCTCGGCCATCAGGCCGGCGATCTTCTTTTCCACGTTCGTCGCGGTCGCCTTCGGCTCGCCCTTGTCGTTTTCACTTAGGCGGTTGCCCAACAGCAACGTGAGGTTGTCGAAGATCGGCTGCATCCACGCGGCGAGCTTCTCGTCCTTGTCGCCGGGCAGGTAGCCGATGTCCTTGCCCATGGGCATGATCGGCCGAGCGACGAGGAGCTTTTCGTAGACGCCAGCGTTGAGCGTCTTGTCCATACCGGCAGCGAGCGCGAGCAGCGTCTTGCCCGTACCCGCGTTGCCGAGGAGTGTCACCAACTTCACCCGGTCGTCCATGAGCAGGTCGAACGCCATCGTCTGCTGCAGGTTCCGCGGGGCGATACCGAAGATGTTGCTCCGTTTGTTCCGAACGGGCCGCAGCACCTGAGTTTCGCCATCGAAGCGAGCCAGCGCGGTGTGCTGCTCATCTTCGGCGTTGTGGAGCAGGACGAACTCATTCGCATTGAGCGGCGTCTCGGTCGAACCGTCGGGCAGCGCGACACCGTCATCGTTCTTGAAAAGCTGATCGATGAACTGCCGGGCAACGGTCAGGTCGCGGTAGCCGGTGTATAGGTGGTCAAAGTCGACCTTTTGGTTCTGGAAGTCCTGGGCGACCAGCCCGAGCGCCGTGGCTTTGACGCGGCAGTTGATGTCCTTCGACACCAGCACGACGGTGCGGCCCTCGACCTTGAGGTTGGCCGCGACGTTAATGATGCGGTTGTCGGGGCTATCCAGCCGAAGCGCCGGGTGCTGCGGCTCGACATGGTTGAGCATCACCTGGACCACCCCGCCGGTCCGTTCGACCCGCACCCCCTCGGCCAACGGCCCGCTCTTGCGCATCTCGTCCAGATGCCGGATCGCTTGCCGGGCGTTACGCCCCAGATCGTCGTTGTTGCCCTTGAACGTGTCGAGCTCTTCCAGCACCACGAACGGGATCACCACTGTGTTGTCCTCGAAGACGAACAGGGCTTCTGGGTTGTGCAGCAGCACGTTGGTATCCAGCACAAACGTCTTCACCGCTCCATCGGCATGTTCCATGTCACCGGCAGTGTGACGGAAAACGGGCGAGGGGCAAGACAAGGGTCATGCCGAATCACTCAGCCGGATCGGTGGCCGCGACAGTCTCGCATCAACAACCGGACATCGCATGCCTTATGGGTCTGGTTGGAGAACTAGAGCCAACCTCGTCTGCCGCGAGCAGACTCAGCCTTGACAATTCGCGTGTCGCCAATGTGACCAAAAATTCGATCAATTCTCAATTTTGTATGGAACGAAATCACTGACCGTTCGTCAATTCACACGTGACACGGTGACGCTTGATTCAAGAAACTCCGATCGGAGTTGCAAGCATCGCTTTCATTCCGCCACCAGGGGACCTGGCGACGGCGACAGTTCATTACGCTTTTGGC
>JBCDCH010000065.1 GCA_039182125.1 Planctomycetota bacterium | reverse complement strand
TCCAACGCCGAGAGCGTCTGATCCTGGGCGAAGTTCGGCCCCCACTCACCGGACCACGCGGGCCACTTCAGGTCGTTCTCGATGACGACGCGGTTGAAGTTGTCCTTGAGCACCTGCTTGTAGGTTTCGTTGGCGTTGGGTCCTTCGATCAGCCACGCCTTGGCGGCGGTACCGAAGCGAAACTCGTGGTTCCGCTGTTCGACACGGACGCTCGCCAACGGTGCCGGTCGGCCATCGGAGAACGTCACATTCACCAACAGGTTCGCCATACGGTGCTTCTGAATCCGCCGGTCGGCTTCGATCCGCCAGGCGGCGTTGGGATCCTGACCGACGTAGGCGTAGTCCTGAAGCCGGACCGAGTCGAAGGTCACATCGAACGGCTCGGCCCCGTTCCATTGGCCGAGCAACTGCATCCGCTCGACGTTGGCGAAGTCGAAGTTTTCCCAGTCGTTGTAGCCATAGCTCGGATTGCCCAAAGGCCGGCTGGCGATGGAGGTGGTGTTGCCGGACTGACCGGGAAGGACACGCGTGTCGAACTTGATACCCCGCCCGGCGGTGTCGAGCAGTTCGACGGTGAACAGGTTGCCGCCATGATCGGCGTTGGTGCGGAAGTCGACGGCGATGTGGTGATCGCTCCAGCCGGTGAGGTCGATGGGCTGATCGAAATTCGTGTAACCGGCCCCCCAGCCGTTGGTTTCGTCGAAGAGCCGGACCGAGCCCGTGCCAGGATCGTGTGCCTGGGCAAAGCCGCCCCAGGTGCCTCCGAACCCGACGACGTCGAAGTCGTTCACGATGAGTTCGTTGGCCGGTGCGGACGCAACGCCGACGGTCAACGCAGCCGCCATTGCCAATGCGACCCGGTTCAAGCTCGTGTTGATCGACAAATCCGGCTCCTCGTAAACGCTTGCAAGTGGCCCCGCACTCATCGAAAAGCATAAATGACGCACCGCGATATGCCAACCGCACTGAGATCGTTGTGTCTAGGATCGGTCATGATTACCGCCCTGCTTTGTGCAACCTTGTTCGCTGCTCCCGCGACCCGGCCGGCCGATGCGGCCGCCGAAGTTGCGCCGTCGACGCAACCCGCGACACAGCCGGCGACGGAGATGCTCTCGTACGGCGAGCCGGTTCCGACCAACAAAATGGCCCCGTTGCCGTTGAGCGAGGTTCTGGCCGATCCCGAGAAGTTCGCCGATCGGCAAATCTGGATTGAGGGCACCATTGAAGACGTTTGCGCCAAGGCGGGCTGCTGGATGCAGATCACCGGCGAGGGCACCGACAAGGCGTTGTTCATCAAGTTCACCTGCCCGATCGAAGGCCGGCTGATCCCGATGGAAGCGATCGGCCGCCGAGCGCAGGTCGCTGGTGAGGTCGTGATCAAGGAGATCGACGAAGCCACCGCCCGGCACTACGCCGAGGATGCCGGCGCGTCGGCCGAGGAGATCGAGGCCATCAAGGGACCACAGACGCAGATCACGATGGACTCTCCGTTCGCGCTCATCGCCGCCGAGTGAAACCAAGCGTCACACCGTCGCCAACGGCAGCCGCTGATCCTCGGCGGTGAGCTCGCGCCAGTGATCCACCCGCTCCTCCCCCGGACGCCAACTCAACACCACGGGCCGATCATCGATCCGGGCTGCGAACTCGACCGTCGCCGTGCGGTAATCCACCACGTCGGCACCGATGCTGCGAATCTCTTCGACGAACAGTTCGAGCTTGCGCACCGATCGCGTCAGTTGCCGACCGATCCGTCGACGTTGGCCGCGGTCCATGAGCGGGACGGTGCAGAGTTCGTCGTGCAGCTTTTTGGCCGCCGCGTGTTCGTGGCGCAGGTCGTCGACGATCCGCCGCACCAACGGTAGCGTTTGGTTGGCCTGTTGCGGCGTGAACAACCGCTGTTGGCGGGGCGGCTCGACGAAGTGCTGGGTCACACGGTTCGTCGCGGGCGAGGTCTTTCGGGGCATTTTCACAAGCAGTCCTTTGTTCGTGAGGTCCGATCTTCGGAAGGCGGGTCTTCCCGGCGGTGGGTCAGCGTCCAGCTTTGAGATTTCATGGCACGACAGCAACGCCGTTGTCGTCGTGAAATGAAGTTGTCCGTCGACTCCGCGACAGGCTCGGCGGGTTGTACCGGTTGCCGCGCCTGAGGCTGACCCGTTCGGGTATCACGTCCGATAGAAACACCCATCGGCCGTTGTGCTGCCGGTTCTTGAACGCACCGGGCCGGGCCGGCTCTAGGCTTGCGAATGCCGACCGACTTGCCGCCAACGCTTCGCCGTTATGCCGATCACATGCGGACGTGTGCGGACCCGGCCAGCCTGCAAACGCTGCCCATTCCCGCCGCCGATCAAGTCGCCGACGGCGGGGGTCACGTCCGACCGGCGTATCCGGGGCTGATGGCGTTTGTCATGCACCGCCTCGGGCGATCGGCGAACCATCTTATCGCCGACGCCGACCCGTCGTGGCCGACCGACATGCCCGCCGGTTCCGATGGCGAACCGCTCACCCGCCGGGCGTGGAACGTCTTGGCTAGAGCTTCATTGGATGATGACCCGACCGCCGCCGCCCCGCTTTTCGGTCGTGTTGCCGAGCAGGGCGCGCGGTTCGCTGATGATGGCAGCAACCCTGAACCACGTTGGTACGCGGAGTTGGTGTTGCTGCATGCGTTGACGAGCTTCGCCGCTTGGAGCAACGACACCGACCTGCTCGCTGCCGCCGCCGATGCCGCGGCCTACCACCAGGCCGAGACCCAGCCGGACCACGCCACGGGCCAACCGTGGGCGATCCATGCCGCCCTGCTACGGCCGGACACGTTGCCGCTGGCAGACCTGCTGCTATTGCCCGTGTCGCTGCCGGACGGGCGGAGCGTGATCAATCGGCTGCTGCTGGCCGATGCGGTGATGGCGATCGAGAGCGAGGCCTTCCTTGCAGCTTCGGGGTGGTAATGATGTGGCCATGCAACTCGACGCCGCCACGCTGGAACTGCTCCGTTGCCCGATGACCCAGAGCAAGCTCACGCTCGAGGATGAGGAACTCGTTGCCGCCGTCGGTGGGCTGCGCTACCCCGTTCGCGACGGCATCCCGGTCCTGCTCGTGGAAGAAGCCGGCCTGCCCGAAGGTTTCGAGACGCTCGACGCCTTGCGTGAAAAACTCAAGGCCGACGGCCATGCGGTGCGTGCCTAGATCAATCGCCCCAACCGCAGCCCCGCGATGACCAACGCGATGCCGATGGCGTTGCTGGCCAAAACATAACCGACTGCCGCCAAGTAACGTTTGTCCTCGGCAAGCTGCGCGACTTCCAGGCCGTAGCTGCTGAACGTCGTGAGCGCCCCGAGCACCCCGACGATCAACGCGGCCCGCAGCTCCGATCGATCCGCGAATTTTGCCGCGAGCCAAACGTGCAACACACCGATCGCCAGACAACCGACCACGTTGGCGGTGAACGTCGCGATCGGCCAAGGCGTGTCGGCGAAGTGACGCTTGCCGATCGCGTTGAGCCCGGCCCGCAGGCATGCCCCGGTCGCCCCGCCGGCCGCGATCAAGATCGTCTGCATCAACCACGCGGGCATGTGAGGTGCATCGGCCACCGCTAAGCTCGGCCATGATCCGCCGCCACCTCGGCGCCAGCTTTCGCCTGATCCGCCAAACCGACCACGCCGCGCTCAGCGGTGCGCTGGCGGCGGCGTTGCGTGAGCCCTTAACCAACGAAGCGGTCCTCGGCATCACGCTGCACGACGCCGGCTGGTCGGAGCACGATGACGCTCCGACATTGAACAATGACGGCGAGCCGAGAGACGTGTTCGAGTCAACGCTGGCGCTGGGCCTGCCGATCTGGGGCGCGTCGGCAGAGCGAGCCGGTGAGCAACACCCCTACGCCGGGCTCCTGGTCAGTCTCCACTCGCTTGCATTGGCCGGCCATCAACTCTCGGCCGACACCGAGCGCCGGACGCAGTTCGATTGGCTCACGCTCACCACGCGGATGGCCGAACTCCAAACCCAATGGCGGGAACAGCTCGGCATGCGTGTCGACCGACCGACGCATCATGGCCTCGCGGCCGGCTGGTCCGACGACCGCGAAGACACACTCCGGCGCGACTTCCGCTGGCTTCGGGCGTTCGACAAGATCAGCCTCGACGCATGCCGGACCGACGTCGCGTTCGGCACCATCGAGGTCGGCCCGGACATGGTGTTGCGTGTGGAACGGCCGGGCGACACGGACGTGAAGATCGGGCCGTGGCCGTTCGCGGAGGATGCGTTGGAGTTCGACGTGCCGTACCGGGCGGTGCCGGCGCGACGATACGCGACCGCCGGTGAACTCCACGAGGCCCTAGTCGACGCGCCGACGGAAACGATGCGGTTCTCGTTTCGACCGCTGCGGTGAAATGGCTCGGTGTTGCCGTACACTCGTGCGATGCGCCACCTGTTACCTTTTTTGTTGCTCGCCGCGTTGATCGTCGGCTGCGGTCCATCGGCGGAGACACGTGCCTACCGCGTCACCGTCGTCAACGCCACGCAGCAACCGCTGACGGTCTGGCTGACCAAAAACGGCCCGCCGTTCGAGGAACTCTGGGCCACGCCCGAAGACCTGGCTCACCCGGTAATGGGGCTGGCCGAGAAAGAAGGGGCCGTTCTCGAGCCGGGCGATGTCGGCACGATCCCGGGCGGCCCCGCCGCGTTCGAGGGCAAGTTCTACCCGCGAACCGATGCGGTCCTCCGGGTGTACAGCGGCCGACGTACGTTTAATGAGATGCTCGCCGCGAGCCGATCGGCCGGCACGCTCGAAATCTTCGTCCTTCCTGCGGGCAGTTCGCAGGTCACCGTCACCGAGAGCTTCCCCGTCGCCGGGCAAGTCACCGTCGCCGTGGAGCAGTGATGGGCGTTGAGGAACACCGCACCGCAGCCGAGTCCGTCGAGGTGCGCGTCGCCGTCGTCACCGTGAGCGACACGCGCGGCCCCGACGACGATCCGAGCGGCGACCTGATCGCCGGGCTTCTCACAGAAGCCGGCATGGCCGTCGCGGAGCGAATTCACATACCGGATGATTTAACGACGATTTCCAACCGCATCACGCCGCTCGTGAATGACGATCACATCGACGCAGTGATCTGCACCGGCGGCACCGGGATCGCCGAGCGCGACGTCACCCCCGAGGCGGTTGGCCCGTTGATCAATCGCCCCATGCCGGCATTCGAGGCACTTTTCGCCCAACTCAGCTTCGCCGAGGTCGGCCCCGCCGCCTTGCTCAGCCGCGCAACCGCCGGGATCGCCGACCGCACCTTCATCGCCGCCCTACCTGGCAGCCCCAAGGCCGTCCGGCTCGCCGTGGAACAACTCCTGGTCCCCGAGCTGCGCCACATCGTCAAGCATCTGCGTCGCACTTGATCCACGAACCAACGCCGACCTATCCTATCTGTTCACTAAGCCGGCCCCATCGTCTAGTGGCCTAGGACACCGCCCTCTCACGGCGGCGACACGGGTTCAAATCCCGTTGGGGTCATGCGGCTTCGATTTCATGCCTCTTGGGATGTGCTGGTCGTCGCACTTGAGGACTTCGGCGGGACTCGACACCGCACCGCAGGGCAGTTACTACTATGTACCAGTGAACGATGCCGCACGACAGGTTCGCGAGCGTTGGCACGGCCCATTCTGGAGCACGTGGTTGTGCTTGCTCGCTGCCATGGCCTACGCGTTGCTGCCGGCCGTCGTATCAACCCACGTGGTCATGGAGCACTCGGGTGCCACCTACCAGTGCAGCGCGGGCGATCATCATCATGAGCACGAGCATGATCAGAATCCTCCTGAGGATCCCGGTTGCCACACTTGCGACTCGCTCGGTTTGCTGACCAAGATCGCACAGCTCCCCGGCGATGCGGTCGAGGCGGTGACGGTATTTGACCGACCCGATATCGCGGGTGTCAGTGGCGTCGACACGTGGCTCGTATCACCGGCTTTCGGCAACGTGATTCCACGCGGGCCGCCGGTGGTCTAACGCCACATTGGTTGAATCCAACGTTCACGACCGAACTCCATGGAGCTTGGCCTACTGCGCCATGAGCGCGGGTCACAGGTTCATAGTTCCCAGTTCAATCAAATCGCCCGCGCTCCGGACCAGGACGCAGGCGGCGTTCCGGCGACCAACTTCCCAAAGGCATGCGCGTTCCTGCTTCGGGTGTCGCGGGGATCGCTTCAGACGGCACCATTCCATGACAGAGATTGCGATAACAACCTTTCGGACGGGCGACCTTCTTGGTGCGGCGGTGTCGTCACTGTGCGCGGTTCACTGCATGGCAACGCCGATCGTGTTTGCGACACTGCCGTCGTTGGGCGGGTGGTTCGCGCATCCGGCGGCACACTGGATCTTGGCAGGATTGGCCCTGCCGTTTGCGATCGCGGCGACGGTGCACGGCTATCGACGGCACCGCCGAGTGTTCGTGCCTGTACTGCTTGGGGTGGGCTTGACGTTGATTCTCATTGCAACGGCTGCGCCGGCTTTCGCGGGCGGAGACGTTGCGGGTGGTTGCGCCGCTTGCTGCCCAACTGACCAACCGACCGCCGACGTGTCTGGCACCCCGACAGCGAGTGGCTGGACGTTGAGCGAGTGGATGCCCAGCGGCTGGACACTCATAACCATCATCGGCGGCGTGTTGCTCTTGTCGGGCCATGCGATGAACTTCGCGTGCTGCCGGTGCTGTACTGATAGTCAGAGTTCGCCATGACGTTGCTACTCCCCAACCCGATCTCGGCCGCCCGGTCGAACCGGTTGCTGACCGCCCTTCTCGCGGCGGCGTTGGCGGCGTTACTGTGCGGGTTGTTCGTCCACGCCAACGGCTACGTCTGGCTAGCCGCGGCGGCAGCGATCCTTGGCATCGGGCTGGCCTGGCCGTGGGTCGTCATACGGGCGACGACGGCGAGGCTTCGGTTCGACAGCGAGCGCGGCCGGGAGGGCGAACCGGCGTCGGCGACGCTGGACGTGCGGTGCCGATTGCCGTGGAAGCCGATCGGGCTTCGGCTCGATGGCGACGCGGCGTTGGCCGGCGAAGTCGAGGTCGGGCGGCGGGCACTGGACTGGACGCCCAAGCGCTTCGGGCCGGTCGGCAAGGGACTCGTGCTGAGCTTCTCGCGACCGTTCGGCCTGTGGACCGCGACCAAACAAATCGAGCTGTCGCGTGAGATGCTGATCTGGCCCGCGACTCACAAGGCCGGCCCCGTGCCTGATTGCGAAGGTCGTGACAGCGGCGAACACGCCGGGCGCCGCGTCGGCACCGGCGGCGAGTTCTGCGGCGTCCGCGACTTCCGCGCCGGCGACCGACTCCGCCTCGTGCATTGGGCACAGTCGGCCAAACATGAACGGCTCGTGGTTCGCGAAACCCTGGCAGATGCGACGCCGCAGGTGTGCGTCGGTCTGTCGCTCAATACGAAAAATCATCCCGACGCCGATGCGTTCGACGCGGCAGTCCGTCACGCCGCCTCGATGGTCGAGGGGTGGACACGGTCGGGTTCGACGGTGGTGCTTGCGGTCGACGATCGACGGATCAGTTGCCCGCCCAACGCGAAGCCGCGGATCGCGCTCGATGCGTTAGCTTTGCTGTCGGCGAACGACCTCACGAACGAGGCGGCCATGCCGGCGAACGTCGATGTGTGGGCGCGAGACGAAAGGCGGCCGACGTGAAGCATGAAGAATCTTCCATCGGAATGATCGCGATGGTCGCCGTGCTGGTGGCCACGCTATCGGTGGGCTTGGCCAACCTCGGCTGGCAGTCGCCGTGGTGGGTGCTCGGCCATGGGGCGGCGCTGTTCGCCGGAGCCCTGTTGGTCCGTTGGGTGCTGACGAAAATACGCGGCGCTTGGTCGGCCAAAGGCTGGGAACACGCGGTCGCGGGCATCGTGATCACCGGGCTCGGGTTGCGGTTTGCGTTCGATCCGTTGCCCACGGAATGGCTGGTGCTCGACGCGTTGCGGACAGGGTTGCTGGCGATGTTGGCGGTGCCGACGGTTCGTCGCGTGGAGCCGGTGCTGATGAGCGTGGCGTTGGCGTTGGTCCTCGCGTGCAGTGTGCTCGGCGACAACGTCGGCGTCTTGATCGCGGCCGTCGGGTTCGCGGCGCTCGGTGCGACGTGGCTCGCACGGCGTGAGGAGTCGACGCGCGTGCCATGGGGCGCGGTCACCGCCGTCGCGCTCATCGCCGGCGGCACGGCGTGGATGACGCACAGTTCGCCGATGGCACACTTGGCCGGCTTGCTCCCGGCATGGGTCGATTCGAGCGGCGGCGAACAAACCGGCGACCAACGCGCCACCACCGGCCTCGGCGACGGCCCCGATCAGCAGGCCGGCCCCAGCGGCGATGCGGGCTTCGATCGCTCCGACTTCTTCTGCGAAACCGACGGCCAGTGCTTGTACGACGCCTTCATCGAAAGCTACGGCGAGCCGGTCGAGATGTCGTCCGACAAGACCCAAGCCCTCTCGCTCGAGGAGCAACAGATCGGCGGGCACCGCGAACAGGATTTCCGCCAGGGCCGCGATCAAAACGGCCCGACACGTCGGCTCACGCTTCGACGTCACAAGCACGGCACGCCCCACTCGGCCGACGCCGTGCTCTGGATCGAAGCCGACGCCGGACAGTTCCCGCTGCGGTTGCCGGTGCTCGCGTTCGATCACTACCACGGCGGGCATTGGCACGAGGAGCCGGACCAGAGCGTGATGAGCGCGATGGACAACGCGGGCGAGGACGGTTACTTCCGCCCCGTGGATCAACCGATCGGCGGCGTCTGGGGGGCGCCCCGGTCGGTCTCGATTAGCACCGGTACGTACGACGGCAACGTGCTGCCGATGCCGGGCGGTTTGACGAGCTTCAAGATGGGCCGGGTCTCGCGGGCGGATCTGTTCAGCAGCGCGGCCGAGCCGATGCTGCGGGTCAACCGCACGAGCATCCCGACGGGCAGCGTGTTGGATGTAACGTACCGGCCGGTCGTACGGCGGGCGCTGGCGGACGAGCCGTTGGCGTCGGTGAAGATCAAGCATAACGATCACCTGACCGCAGCCGCGCTGGCACGGGAATGGGCCGGGCACTTGCCGCGCGGCTGGCAGCAGATCGACGCGATCATCGCCGGGCTTCGTGAGTACGCGGTGCATGATCCCGATGCCACGATGCCGCCGGACGCACACGGACACGGCTGCCCGGTCGAACAGTTCCTGCACGACACCCGTCGCGGCGACGCGCATTTGTTCGCCTCGTCGGCCGTGCTGATGCTGCGCAGCCTCGGCTACGACGCACGACTCACCGGCGGCTACTACGCCGACGCGGACGCCATCGACGCCGAGACCGGTCGGGCGATCGTGCAACGCCGCGATGCCCACGTCTGGCCGCAGGTCCGCCTGGCCACCGAAGCGGGCTACGCCAGCAGCCGAGACGCGCAGCAGGAAGGCATCGCCCGCGGCGGCCAATGGATCGACCTCGAACCCACGCCCGGCTTCGCACTCGCCGACGGTGCGCCGACGCTTCGGCAGAAGGCCGGATTCGCATGGGCGGCGACGATCGGTTGGATCAAACACAACTGGATCACGCTCGGCGTCGTCGGCCTGCTGAGCGGCGTCATCGGCTGGTTCCGCATGCCGATCCTCAACGTGCTCGACACGGGGCTTTGGCTGGTTCGACCGGCAGGCGAGCCTCGCAAGTTGGTGTTGCGTACGCTGCGTCTGCTGGACCGTCGGGCGATGCGACGTGGTGAGCCGCGACCCAGACAACGGAGCTTTGCCGCATGGCTCGGGGGTGATCTCGCAACGGCGGCCGACTGGGCGTTGCACGCCCCGCCGCACGTCCGCGCCCCGGTCGATGTCGCCTCGGCGTGCCGGACACGCGTCCTCCCCCGACGCAAGCCGACACCGTCCGCCGCCCTGCCACGCATCGCTTACGATCTCGGAGCCGAACGATGAGAACCACCGACGACGGAACCGTGATCCCGCTCGACACACTCCCGAAGATTCGTGACCGGCTGTGCGGGGCACTGCGCGGCAAGGAAGACGTGGTCGAACACGTCATGTGCTGTCTGTTGGCGCGGGCCCATGTGCTGCTCGAAGACGTGCCCGGGCTCGGCAAGACGACGCTCGCCAAGGCGGTGGCGTCGGCGGTTGGCGGCACCTTCGGCCGACTCCAATGCACGCCCGACCTGCTGCCCGGCGACGTGACCGGCTTCTCCGTGTTCAACCAGAAGTCGCGCGAGTTCGACTTCCTGCCCGGCCCGGCATTCTCCGACGTGCTGCTCGTCGACGAGATCAACCGCGCCACGCCACGCACCCAATCCGCCCTGCTCGAAGCGATGGCCGAGGGGCAAATCACCGCCGACAACGTGCGGCGCGATCTCTCGGCGACGTTCTTCGTCATCGCCACGCAAAACCCGGTCGAACACGCCGGGACCTATCCGCTGCCCGAGGCTCAGCTCGACCGGTTCGGTATGAAGCTCAGCGTCGGCTACCCCGGCGTCGATCACGAACTCGCGATGCTCGAAGCCGCCGTTGGCAGTGAGTCGCAGGCCACGGACGAGGCGCCGCTGCTTGATGACGGCGGACTGCGGACGTTGCAACGACACGTCGCGTCGGTTGCGGCGGAGCAACGCGTCCGGCAGTACCTTGTCGACCTCGCCGCCGCGTCCCGGAAACACCCGCGGGTCACGCTCGGCATCAGCCCGCGCGGCCTGCTCATCTGGCAACGCCTCGCGCAGGCCAAAGCCACGCTCCGTGGCAACGATTATGTCACCGCCGACGACGTGCAGTCGGTCGCCCGACCATGCCTGGCCGTCCGCCTCGGCACCGACGCCGAACCGGCGGGCGTGATTGATGAACTGCTCGAAAAAGTGTCCGTGCCGGACGGAGATGTACGATGAGCGATCTGCAATGGGCGGCCGGGACGTTCGTGCTGCGGCTGGGCGAAGCATTCATCTCGGTGCTGCCGGACCTGCTGGTTGGTGTGCTTGTCGCGGTGCTTTTACGGCACGCGCTCGGCGATGAACGGCTGCAACGCTGGTTCGGCAAAGCATGGGTGGTCGCGATCGCGGTGCTGGCGTTGCCGATCGGTGTGGCGGGCGTGTTGCCGGTGGCGGTGATGCTGCGACGCGCGGGGGTGCGATTGTCGTCGGTCGTGGCCGTGTTGCTGATCGGCGGTGCGATCGGGCCGTTATCGTTGGCGTATCTGATGGAGCGGGCGACGCCGGCGCTGGCCGGGGTGCTGGCGGCGATGCTCGCGGCCACCGCCGCGGCTGTCGTACTCACCGGCAAGCGATCGGTGGACGCCACGGGAACGGACAAGCCTGGCTTGCTGCCGGCACTTGCCGAAGCGCGGCCATTGCTGATCGCATCAGCGTTGCCGTTGGCCATCGGGCTGATCGGGTTCGGAGCGGTCGCGGCGATGTTGCCGCCGAGCTACCTCGGCGAGGCGATGCACGAACCATCGGCGACACACTTGATCGCGAGCATCACGGTGCCGGTGATCGGGGTGTACCCGTCTGAAAAGGCGGCGCTGTTTTCCGGCGAAGCGGCCGCCGGGCATTACGTCGGTGCGGCATGGACGATGCTGCTCGGCGGCGGGCTCATGCTCGGCAGTGTCGTGCTCGCCCTGCGGGTTGCGGGTTTGCGCAACGGGTTGTCGACCGTCGCGGTCGTTGCCGCGGCGTTGTTGATCGGGTTCGCGGCACTGCAGGCCACCCCGCGGGCCGTGCCTCTCGCCGCCGAAGACTCGCACGCCTTCGACCGATTGTCTCAACCGTTCCATGTACTTGATCACCCTGACGGGCCGGTTGCGGGGAGTCTCGGGCTTTGGGCCGACACCGGTGGCATCGGCGCGGTGATCGCGGCCGTGGTGCTCGTGATGTTGCTGCTTGTTCCGTGGGGCAAGCTCGGCCAACCCGGGAGCGCACACCTGTCCACTCGTGCCTTGCGCGTACTTGGCACCATCGGCGTGGTCGCGTGGGTCGGCTTGACGGTGTGGGTTTACTACCCCGCCCCGGCGACCGTTCTCGAACAGATGCGAAACCCCGAAGGTGAACTCAACGCCGCGCTGAACCGTGGCGAGTCCGAACAAGCCCGGGACGCCCTGCAACGGATCGACCGCCTCGCCCACCGCGGCCGCATCGGGGCGCTGCTCCGTGCCGACACCGAAACCGCCGACGGCCTCGCACGTGTCCGAACCGACACCGCCGAGCTCGTCGCCGAACTCGAGGGATCGGCCGCCGACGCGGACGACGCCACCGGCCTGTTCCTGGCGATCCGGGCCGTGCGGTGAGGTCGATGACGCGTTTTCTTTGTCTTTGAAAGATGAGCGATTTTCGGGGTGGACAGGCGAGTTAAACGGCCGTTTACTTGCCGGCCACCGTGTACACCATCGCGCTCAAACTTCTCACCGGCGATCGAATCAAGTACCTCGGCTGCGTCTTCGGCGTGGCGTTTTCGACGCTGCTGCTGGGCCAGCAGATCACGATTTTCATCGGCCTGTTGGCGCTCTCGGCCAGTGGCGTGAACACCGTCCGCGACGCCGACATCTGGGTCAGCGATCCCCGCGTTCAGTACATCGACGAGGGCGAGCCGCTGCGGGACGTGGAGCTTTATCGCGTGCGTTCGGTGCCGAGCGTCGAGTGGGCGGCCCCGTTTTTCGTCGATCGCGGGACGCTGCGGAGTCCGGATCTGGACCGGGCTTACTTGGTCGAAATCCGCGGGCTCGATGACGCAACGCTCGCCGGGGCACCGGTCGAGATGGTCATGGGCAATCTCGAGGACGTGCGTAACCCGGAGACCGTGCTGATCAACGCATCGGGCTACCAACTCATCTGGCCGGGCGAGGATTACGAGCTGGGCCGGGTGGTCGAGATCAACGAACGCCGGGTGAAGATCGTCGGCATCTGCGAGATCCCGTCGACGTTCCTGGCGGACAAGATTTTCTACGCGACCTACTCGACGGCAGTGAACCTTGCGCCGGGGCAACGCAATCGGCTGAGCTACGTCATTGCCGACCCGGTCGATGGGCGTGACCCGGCCGAGGTGGCCAAGGAAATCGAAGCGGCCACCGGGTTGCAGGCCCTGACCCGCGACGCCTTCGCCGACCGGTCGATCCGCTTCGTCCTTGAAAACACCGGCATTCCCGTCAGCTTCGGCGCGGTGATCATCATGGGCGCGGTCGTCGGCATCGCGATCGTCTCGCTCACGTTCTACCAGTTCGTGAGTGACAATCTCCGCCAGTTCGCCGCGCTCAAGGCGGTCGGCGTCACCAACTGGCAGATCATCCGCATGGTCTTCGTGCAAGCGACGCTCATCGAGATCGTCGGTTTCGGGCTCGGCGTCGGCGGCGCGGCGCTGTTCTTCTACGCCGGTCAGGACTCGCCGGACCTGAAGTACTTCATCTTCCGCTGGCAGGTCGTGCTGGGCATCTTCGTCGCGATCACGCTCATCATGCTGCTCTCGATCGTGACGAGCATCCGCCGTGTCCTCGTGCTCGACCCCGCCGTGGTCTTCCGCGGATAAATCATGAACGATCAACCGCTTATCTCGGCACCGCTCATTTCAGCACGGGGCATCCGCAAGGAGTTCCGCAGCGGCGAAGTCGTCACGCAGGTACTCCACGGCATCGACCTCGACGTCAACGCCGGCGAACTCTCATTCCTCGTCGGCCAATCGGGCTGCGGCAAGACCACGCTCATCTCGATCATGTCCGGCATCCTCTCGCCCACCGCCGGCACGATCACCTACCACATCGATGGCGAGTCGACCGACCTGTTCAAGCTCCGCGACGGCAGGCGGGTCGTGTTTCGCCGCGACCACATCGGCTTCATCTTCCAGCAGTACAGCCTGCTCGAACAGCTCACCGCCGCGGAGAATGCCGCGATCACCCTCGTCGCCAGCGGCGTGCCGCTCGGCAAGGCCGTTGCGAAAACCCGTGACATGCTGGGCGAACTGGGGCTGGGCGACCACATGCACAAGTACCCCAAGCAGCTCTCGGGCGGCCAGCAGCAACGCGTGGCGATCGCGCGGGCACTGGTCCACGAGCCGGAGTTTCTCGTGTGCGACGAGCCGACCGCCGCGCTCGACGCCGAGACGGGGCACCAGGTCATGGACCTGCTCCGCGACGTCGCCTCGGCACCGGAGCGGGCGGTGCTGGTGGTCACCCACGACAACCGCATCTTCGAGTTCGCCGACCGGATCGTGTCGATGAACGACGGCAACCTCGTGGACGACAAACGTCAGTCCGCCGACAAACGTGAATCCTCATCCGCCGACTTGGAGGTCGCGCTATGAACAAGCTTTTTCGCTGGTCGTTCTTGTTGGGCCTGCCGTTGATCGCGCTAGCGGTCGGTGCGTGGGGGATTTCTTACTCGCTGGCGACGCCGGCTCCGGTCGATACCGAGCCGCCGAGCACGCCCGCGAAATCGACGTTTGCCGCACAAGTCGGCGGCCTGGGCATCATCGAGCCGCGTGGTGAGGTGATCGACGTCGGCGTGCAGGAGCCCGGCACGGTCGTCGGGGTCTTCGTCGAGCCGGGCGACACGATCCAGGCCGACGCGCCGCTGATCGAGATCGACCATGAGGTGCAGACGGCCCGACTCGAAGTCGCCGAGGCGTCGGTGGACGTGGCCCGGGCACAGGTCAGCAGCGCCGAGTCGACCGCGAACGCCGCGGCCGCCGACGTCGTCGCCGCCGAAGCCCGCCTCGCCGACGCGGAGCTCACCCGCCGGCGACTCGAAGCGATGGCCGACACCCGCAGCGCCAGCCAGGACGAGATCGACGCCGCCCGCCTCGCCGTCCAGGTCGCCGAGGCCAACCTCCAACAGACCCAGGCCCGCAAGCTACAGGCCGACGCCGACGTCGACGTCTCCCGCCAACGTGTTTCCCAGAGCGAGGCGCAGGTCCACGAAGCCCGCGCCCTGCTCGACCGCTTCACCGTGACCAGCCCGATCGCGGGGACGGTGCTCGCGGTGGACATTCGGCTCGGCGAGTTCGCACCGGCCGGGATCCAGACCGAGCCGCTCATGCAGCTCGGCGACCTTTCCACGCTCCACGTCCGCGTCTCGGTCGACGAAACCCTCGCCGCCCGTGTCCGGCCCGACGCCAAGGCGGTCGGCTATCTGCGCGGATTGGCCGACGTCGAGTTTCCGTTGACCTACATCTTCCGCGAGCCGCTGGCCGTCCGGAAGCAGAACCTCACCGGCGGCCAGACGGAACTCATCGACACCCGCGTCATCGAGTTCGTCTACCGCGTCGACACCACCGACCCGCGGCTGGTCACCGGCAGCCAAATGGACGTGTTCATTGAGGTGGAATGAGCGCCCACGACCGCCCCGGACGGCTACGATCGGGTATGACAACCGCCGGTACTGAAAGTTCAGCAGCAGGCACCTCGCGCTACGGCCGGACCCGGCTTTGGCTGGGAATCTCTGGTGTCGGGTTCTTCGTCACCCTCGCCACCATCGCCCTCGCCGCGGGCGTGCCCGGACAACTCGCGGCCTTGGAAACGACCGGGACACGACGCGTTCTGATGTTGCTCGGGTTCTTCGGCATCTACGCGGTGTTGCACCTGCCGTTCGACCTGCTGGGCGGCTATCTGCTTCCCAAACGTCACGGCCGGAGCCACCCGCCGCTGGGCGTGTACCTGTTCGGACTGTTACGCGCCGTGGCACTGCAGGGGCTTTGGATGACGACGGCACTCGTGCTGATGACGTACCTCGCGGCGTGGGGCATGCAAAGCGGCACGATCATCGGCGGTATCGGCGCGAGCGTGGCCGTCTCCGCAGGGATCGTCGTGTTCCTTCTCGCGCTGCGCGGACGGATGGCGGACTTGTACGCCCCGCTCGATTTCGCCGGTGGTCGACAGACCGAGACCGGCCGGGACGTCATCGAGGTCGAGTCCGACGACGAGGGTTTCACCGGCGGCGTCACCGGCCTGTTCAAAACCCAACACGTCTTGCCGGAGCACTGGAAACAGCAGCTCGGTGACGACGGTTTCGAGTTGGCGATCAGGCGGCGCGAGGCGGCGTTCACGACGGGCAGCTTCCGCCGTGGCCGTATCGTCGCGATCGTGTTCACGTTACTCGGCGTGACGATCTCCGCCCTGCTCGCCGGGCCGTTGCTCGGCACCGCGGCGGGGACGATCGAACTCGCGTTGTGGTTCACGCTTTGGTCGTTTCTCGGATTGCTGACGCTACCGACACTGAGCCGGCGTGGTGTGATGGAAGTCGACCGGGCCGTGGGAGCGGACGTGTCGGAGAACACCCGCAAGCTCGATCAGTTGCAGGACGATGAGCCGCGTCGACCGGGCGTCGTCGAAACGATCTTCCATCCCATCCCCAGCGTCGAGAATCGGCTGGCGAACACGACGCCCGTCACCGGTGCATGGGACGCCAACCGCACGGCGGTGTACCTGAGCCTCGCGGGCGGCGGACTGCTGGGCCGCGCCGTGCATTGCAACAGCGGCCGACCCGCGCTGTGGGCTTTTCTACCCGTCGAATAACGCTAATCGGTCACGATCTCGTGCTGCTCGGTGAACGTCCGGCCGGTGAGCGTTTCCTCGAACGCAACACGGACGGTCAACTCGCCATCGACCGGCTCGGTCAGTGGAAGCTCAATCACGTAGCCGTAGATCGTGAGCATGTTCACCCACTGCCCCAGCGCTTCGTCGGCGTCGACGGTCCACTGCTGGACCCGCGGCTGCTCGCGGTCGAGGTCGTAGAGCTCGACGGTGAACGTGCCGGCCGCCTTGATCTCGTCGCCAAACTTGTCGGTCGGGACGATGTAGACCTTCAGCACGCCGTTCTCGATGGCGGTGAGTTTTCCGAAGAGCAGGCCGGTCGTGACGACCACCTGCGGCGGTAGTGGGTCAGGCATCGTCGCCGGCGTCCGGGTCGGAGCCTGGAGCGCGCCGATGTGGCGTTCGAGCTCGGTGTTGCGTTGCTCCAAGTCGGCGACCTGCTTGCGCAGCTCGATGTTGGCCTTGCGTGGGCCATCGTTGCAACCGACTGCGGCAAGTACCAACGCGAGGATGGCGAGTCGGCCGATCAAGCGTCGTCCTCGTCGGCGGCGCGGGCCACGCCCTCGGGGGCCTTCTCGATGACCTGGTCCGCACAGCCGTACTCGACGGCCTCCTCGGCGAAGAGCCACTTGTTGCGGTCGAAGTCGGCGAGGATGGTCTCCGGCGACTTGCCGGTCCATTCGGCCATCATGTCGTAAAGCCGGTTACGCAGCCGCAGCATGTGCTTGGCCTCGATGCCCAGGTCGGTCGCCTGGCCCTGCATCACGCCGCCGAGCAGCGGCTGGTGGAGCATGACCTGGCTGTTGGGCAGGACCGAACGCTTGCCCTTGGTCCCGGCCGAGAGCAGCGCCGAGCCCATCGACGCGCCCATGCCGATGCAGGTGGTCGCGACATCGCAGCGGAGGAACTTCATCGTGTCGATGATCCCGAAGCCGGCCGAGACGCTGCCGCCGGGGCTGTTGATGTAGAACTGGATGTCGGTCTTGGGGTCGTCGTTCGAGAGGAACAGCATCTGGGCAATGATGATGTTCGCCGAGTCGTCGGTGACGGGCCCGGAGAGCATGATGATGCGGTCCTTGAGCAGGCGCGAGTAGATGTCGTAAGCCCGCTCCCCGCGGCCGGACTTTTCGATGACGATGGGGACGAGTGAGTTTTGGGCGGTCATGTCGTGGGTCGTCGCGAGGAAAAAGGGGTCAGGGTCCTTTTTCGACATGTGCGTTGTTTCCAGTCCGATCGGCTCCGCATCGAAAAAGGACCCTGACCCCTTTTTCCGGGAGTACCGTTGGCAGGTTCAGTCCCGCTTCGTCGCGTCCGCAGCGTTGTCCTTCTTTTCCTCTTCGGCGTCCTCGCCGAGGACTTCGTCGACCAGGCCGTACGCCTTCGCCTCCTGGGCGTTGAAGAACTTGTCCCGCTCGGCGTCCTCGGCGATGCGCTCGACGTCCTGACCCGTGCATTTGGCGAGGATGCTGTTGAGGTTGTTCTTGGTCTTGAGGATTTCCTCGGCCTGGATCTCGATGTCGGAGGTCTGGCCGTACACGCCGCCGTAGGGCTGGTGGATCATCACGTTGGCGTTGGGCAGGATGAAGCGTTTGCCCTTGGTGCCGGCGGCCAGGACGATCGCCCCACCGCTCTGGGCCCGGCCCAGGCAGTAGGTCGCGACGTCACACGAGAGGAACCGCATGATGTCGTACATCGCCAGCGTGTCGTCGACGACGCCGCCGGGGCTGTTGATGTAGAAGTTGATGTCGGCGTCACGCTTGACGCTCTGCAGATACAGCATCTGCATGATGACGCGGGAGGCGGACGCGTGGTTGATCTCGCCGATGAGGAAGACCACGCGGTTCTCAAGGAGCATTTCCTCGAGGGTCATCTCGCGTGTGCGTTGGTAGTTGGGGCCGGGGGCGGCCATGGGCATGTTCTGGGGCATCGGCCGATTAAGCAGGCCGCCGATGGTTTGCGGGTCGAGTCCGTTCACGTTGGATGTTAGGCATGTCCCGTACGAGGCACGACCGTGAGGGGGTGTGGCCGCGCAGCAGCGTCTCGGCGCGACATCGAACGATCTGGCAGAGAGATGCGGGCTGCGCCCGCCGCACTCCCTCACGGTCGTGCCTCGTACGGTCACGCCGGCACGTACCGGCACACCACGTCGTACAACTCCCCGCCCAGCGGCTTGGCGAACCACTCGTCCTTGAGCATCGCGAGGTTCAGCCGATCGCAACGCAGGTCCGCGTCCAGGTTTGTCTCGATCCCCCGGCCCATGCCTTCGAGCACGACCAGGTCCGCGTCGGCCGCGACTTCGTTCAACTCATCGCTCACGTTCAGTAGGTCGATCTGCGGCTCGCCGGTCCCCGTGCACACGATCTGGATCGGCAGGTCGGCGAAGCTCGGCGCGACCTCGCACACCTCCGGCCAGAGCCGACGCATGTCGGCGGCGGTCACGTCGTTGAGCGCCGGCAGCTTGTTCGCCGCGATCGTCACCCGGCAGCCGTGTCGTGCGAGATGCCGCATGAACGGCAACGCTCCGAGCAGCACGTCGCTCCCCGCGTTGTCGACAAAGTAGACGCAGTGCTTGTGCGTGACGTCGACGAGCCGAGGGCGCAGCGTGTCGAAGTCGTCGATGAGCCAGGGGCGGGGCTTGATACCGTCGCGGGTCTCCTCGAAGCCGACGCCGCCGTTCTGGAAGGTCTTGGCCGTCGCCGGTGCGCCCATGTCAAAGACGTTGCCCGCGAAGACGCCGCGGACCAACGCCAACGCGAGTTCATCCCCGTCGAGCTCGTCGAGATGCGCCAGCACGCTCGGCAGCACCGGCAGCATCTTCGCGTTCTCGCTCGCCTTGTCGCCGGCAAACGGATCGTCGAACCCGTGCCGGCGGAAGATGTCCTCGCGCCACACGTCGATGTCGTACATCGTCACGACGTTGCCGAAAGACCGCGGATCGACCTTGAACGCCGCGAACCGCTTGTCGAACTCCGCGATGCACGCGTCCTTCCGCGCCTGCGGCGCCGTCAGCCGCCCGAGCACGTTCCGCACGTTCTGCGGGAAGAAGTCGCACCAGTACTCCCGCTGCGGATCGTCGGACACGAGATCGATCTTGCAGGCGACGTACGACGACGGGTCGGCGAGTTGGACAAACGGGGACACGCAAGACCGTAGGGCAGGCACTGCCTGCCAACCGAACTCGCCGCAGTGGCAGGCAGTGCCTGCCCTACCCTCAATCGGTGGACATCGAGCGACTCACCGGCGTCGGACCCAAGCGGGCGGAGGTCTTCCGCGCCAAGGGCGTCCGCACCGCGCGCGACCTGCTCGACTACTTCCCGCGCCGGTATCAGTTCGAGTCCGAGGAGCGCGACATCGTCGAGCTCGTGCCCGAGCAGATTCAGTCGGCCCGCGGCGAGATCGTCGCGACCAACTATGTCCCCGGCCGGCGCGGCCGGTTCGAAGCCACGCTCGAAGACGAGACCGGCAAGCTCGCGCTCTCCTGGTTCAACGCCGCCTGGCTGCGCAACCGGCTATCGCCCGGCACGCGCGTCCGCGTCCGCGGCAAGGTCCGCAGCTTCCGCAGCCTGCCGCAGATGACCCAGCCCAAGTGGGAGGTTGTCGACGACGAAACCCCCACCACCGACGAGGCGATGTTCCGCCCGATCTACGCGGCGACGGCCGACCTGGCCTCCGACGAGATCGTCGCGATCGTCAAGGACAACATCGACGCCATGCTCGCCGACGTCGAGGAGTGGTTCGACGAAGCGCTGCTAACCGAACGGAACCTGCCCGGCCGGGCGGAGGCGTATCGGCTGGTACACATGCCGACGAGTTGGCGCGACGCGCTCGCCGGTCGGCGTCGGCTTGTCTTCGACGAACTCATGCTCCTGCAGCTCGGGTTGCAGATCGGTCGGCGTGAGCGCGAAAGACGCTTGTCCGCCCCTGTGCTGCGGATCGACAAGACGCTCGACGGGAGGATTCGCGGGCGCTTCCCGTTCGACATGACGCGGGCCCAGCAGAACGCGGTGTTCCAGATCGCCGCCGATCTCAAGTCCGGCCGGCCGATGAACCGCCTGCTCCAGGGCGACGTCGGCAGCGGCAAGACCGTCGTCGCGCTCTACGCGATGCTCATCGCCGTGGCGAACAAGATGCAGTGCGCCTTCCTCGCGCCGACCGAAGTCCTCGCCGAGCAGCACTACCGGAACCTGTCCAAGATGCTCGAAGGCAGCAAGGTCGGCGTCGACCTCGTCACGGGTCGGACGAAGCGTGCAGGTGGCGGCGTCGGTGCGGCGATGTTCGACCAGACCGACATCGCCGTCGGCACGCAGGCGCTGCTGCAGAAGGACATCGACTTCGCCAACCTCGGCCTGGTCATCATCGACGAACAGCACAAGCTCGGCGTCAAGCAACGCGGCCATCTCATGAACGCCGGCACGTCGCCGCACTACCTCGTCATGACCGCGACGCCGATTCCGCGAACGCTGGCGCTTTCGTACCTGTCGGACTTCGACGTGACAACGCTCGACGAACTCCCGCCGGGAAGGCAACCGATCCGCACATACCACCTCAAGCCGCGGGAGCGGAAGAAGGCGTACGACTTTGTGCGGCGGCAGGTCGAGGAAGGCAGGCAGGCGTATGTCGTGCTGCCGCAGATCGACGACGACGGGCTTTCCGACACCGCGTCGGTCCGCAAGCACTTCGACGACCTGAAGAAGAAGTACCTGAAGGGCCTGCGCATCGGCATGATGCACGGGCAACTCCCGCCAGACGAGAAGCAGCAGACGATGGCGGACTTTCGCGACGGCGAGCTCGATGTCCTGGTGAGCACGACCGTGATCGAGGTCGGCGTCGACGTGCCGAACTCGACGGTGATGGTCATCG
>JBCDCH010000064.1 GCA_039182125.1 Planctomycetota bacterium | reverse complement strand
GTCGGTGGCGGACGTGGATGCCGAGCGGCACGCCATGTCGCGCGCTCACGCCGCCGAGGGCGACAACAGCAAGAGCGAGGTGCGCGTGGCCGGCGGCGCCGCGGTGGACATCGAGGCGGCGCTGAAGGAGGTGCACGGCGAGCAGCTGCGGTGGGTAGCGCTGTCGTACTCCAAGTCCGCCAAGGACCACGTCGAGTTTGCGGGCAAGGGCGCCGGCGGCGTGGACGAGCTGCGCGAGCTGGCCGTCGGCGGTCAGGAAACGTTCGATCGAGTCGGCGGGGACGTGGGCGGTTCGGATCGCGGTCGTTGCGGCGATCAGGCAAGCGGCCATCCAAATCGGCCGCGCCCCGAATCGAGACGCGATCCCCAAGCCGCCGGCCACACCCAACCACAACCACGGTGACGCGATCAGCGTCCCCCCGGCCGTGGCTAGCACCACAAAGATCGCCCATCTGAGCCAAGGGGTGGCAGACGGATGATGGCTTGAAATCGAAGCCGTGTGCTCGGCGCGCCCCGGTCGTTCCAAATCAGATCAACTCGCCTGCCGTTGCGCCGCGTCGATGGCGTCCGTGTCGTCCAGCCCCGCGGTTGAAGTCGCGTCGCGGTCGGGCGTCGGAGGCGTGGCATCCGCCGCTTTGGTCGCGGCCATCGCGGCCCGCCGGTTTCGCTCGATCTGCGCGATGGCCATGTCCAGCCTCTCGATCACGACCTGCATACCCTGAGGCCGGTCCTCCGGCTTACGCTGGACGCAGTCCATCACTAACGAGGACAGCGCGGGACTGACGTTGGGATTCAGTTCGATGGGCGGCGTGATCTTCTTGTAATCATCGGTCTTGAGTTGAACGCCGGCGTTCTGCTGGTTGCGCCGGGTGAACGCGGTGGGCACGTTCTTGTCGGTGAACATCCAGTACATCGTCGCGCCCAGGCAGAAGACGTCGGTCTGTTCGGTGATCGCTTGACGCTTGACCTGTTCGGGAGCGATGTAGTCGGGCGTGCCCTGGATCCGCTCTTTAACCGTTCCTTTCGGGCAGCTCTGCCCGAAATCAATGATCTTCACCTGGCCGTCGTGCGTGACCATGATGTTGTTGGGTTTGATGTCCGCGTGCACGTAGTTTTGGTCGTGCATGAACTTCAGAGCGCCCGCGACCGCTCGGCAAATGCGGCAGTTCACCAGCATGGAGTCCGGCCGCCACTCTTCGAGCGTTTTGCCCAGCACCAACTCCATCACCACCACGATCTCGCTGACGCGGATCAGTTCCCGCAGCTTGATCACCTTGATGCTCTTGCGAAGCTGGGGGTGATCAAACTTGCTCGCGATCTGGTGTTCCGCGAGGGCCTGATCGAGATACCTCTGATCGTGCGGCGTCTTCTTCGTAACCCGCTTGAGTGCGAACGGAGCGCCGTGCCGATCTCGAGCTGAATAAAGCGTGCTTCCCGCACCCTTGCCCAGCGTCTCAATGACGTCGTACCCTGCGATTTGATGGAAATTCGTCATCGGCGAAGCTCGGAACCGCGGACGTCTGCCGTGCCATTGTCGCAGCCGGGATCATTCCCAAGCGAGTTTCACGAACGCAGCTATCGCCGACGCGTGGTGAGACACGGAGTTCCGAGGCCCAGGGGGTCCGGATCGAGTTGTCCGGTATAACCGGATGGAACGTATGCATGGAGCATAGCCGGGGATGCGACGATCTCCAACCAGACGGATGGGATTTACCCGAGTTTGACGCGGTGCGATCGGCTTGTCCGTGGTCGTGAATTTAGGAAAACCTACTCCGGTCAAGAGCAAACCCCGGAACACGGTAAATTTGAAAAGCCCGTTCAGTAAGCTTGGGCGACCGGCACGCTGCTGCCGAGCGTAATCTGATCCCGGAAAGCCGCGTACGGGAAATGCTTGGCCGACCCGTCCCCGTCACTGCCCGCGTCCACGAAAACGCGGTCGGCGGGGATGCCGTACCGCTCGGAGAGCTGACGTACCAACCAGACCAGCTCGCGTTCTTGAGATTCGGTCATCGGAGCGTCGTCGAGGTCACCGATTAAGCAGATGCCGATGGTGCGGAAACGCCGGTTAAACGCCTCGGCCTCGGGGCCTTCGAAAAAATCGCCGACTTGCTGATATTTCCAACGGTAGCCGACTTCGATCCGGCCATCTTCCGTGTCGGTGCCGTTGCCGACCACAAAGTGGTAGCCGCAGCCGTTTTTGCCGGTACGGCGGTGGGCTCGATCGATGGTGTCGTAGCTGCCGACGGGTTGCTGGCTGTCGTGAATCACGATGACTTGCCAGCCCAGTTCCTCTTCGGTGGCGAAGAGTTTGTCCTCGGGCCGCTCGGTGGGGGTGCGTTCCACGCTCATCAGCGTCAGCCCCGATAGCGGGGGCACTTGGCCGGGCTCCAGGAAACGCAACACGCCGTAGGTCACGGACATGCCGAAGACCAGGGCGAAGAGAACCAGGATGGTGCGTTGATCGAAGGCCAAGGTGGTGGGAATTCGGTGTTGTGAGCGGTTAGGGGCAATTCGGTCGCAGTTTAGACATCGGACGCCGGGACGAGCGGCTTGCAAAATTCCGGGAGGATTTTCCGATAATGCCGGCCCAGTCAGTATTGGGAGCCGCCTCCGCTGTCACAACCGGTTCAAACCGACCGGCGATCGGTCGGTCGATCAGCCCCCGTCGCCGAGTCGGCCCCGCAGGTTGGGCTGTTCCCGGCCGAAGGAGTCGGTCACCGTTTTGGGCACCGTTTGCCCCCGCAGCGCGTCGTATCGCTCGTACGGCGAGCGCGGCGCGTCGGTCGGCAGCGGCGACTTGCGGCAGCCGGTCACCGTCAGCGCCAGCAATGCGATTGCCAGCGAGCATATCAACCGCGCTCGATATGTCGTGGGGTACGCGGCCGTCCGTAGCTGCGTCTGCATCAGAACATCATAAACATTTTCCCGGCGTCAGTATCATTCTCGTCCCATGCCCCATGCCCAGCCCGACTTCTGGTCCCAGACGCTTGTCCCCACGCTCCGTCAGGCCCCCGGCGACGCCGAGGTCCCGTCCCATCAGCTCATGCTCCGGGCCGGGCTGGTCCGCAAGCTCGGGGCCGGCAGTTATTCGTATCTGCCATTGGGCCTCCGGTCGTTGAACAAGGTCATTGCGATCATCCGGGAAGAGATGCACGCCGCCGGTGCCGCCGAGGTGTTTCTGCCCACGCTTCAACCCATCGAGCTCTGGCAGAAGACCGGCCGCGATCAGAGCTACGGCGACAACCTGTTCCAGATCACGGACCGCCACGGCCGGCACTACGCCCTGGGGCCGACCCACGAAGAGGTCGTCACCGACCTGGTCGGCTCGTGCGTCAGTTCTTACAAGGACCTGCCCAAAACCGTCTTCCAGATCCAGACCAAGTTTCGCGACGAATTCCGGCCGCGCTTCGGGGTGTTGCGCTCGCGCGAGTTCCTAATGAAGGACGCGTACAGCTTCCACGCCTCGCTCGAAGGCGAAGGCGGCCTCGACGAGACGTACGACCGGCAGTACGCCGCGTACGAACGCGTCTTCCGTCGCTGCGGCGTGCCGTACATGGTCGTCGAAGCCGAGGCCGGACCGATCGGCGGCAACGCGAGCCACGAGTTCATGGTCCCCTCGCCCACTGGCGAGGACACGATCCTGACCAACGACTCGGGCTACGCCGCCAACGTCGAGAAATGCGAAACCGGTCCGCGCCCCGCCGACCTGCACGGCGAACCGACCGGTGACCTCGAACCCGTCGAAACCCCCGGCTGCCCCGGTATCGACGACGTCTGCGTGTTCTTTAAAAAGAAGCTCGGCTCGAAACTCGCCGCGAAGAACATGCTCAAGACGCTGGTCTGCAAGTCCGACACCGGCTGGGTCCTCGCCGTGGTCCGCGGCGATCACGAACTCAACGGAGCCAAGCTCCGGCAGGCGACGCACCCGTCCGTGCACCTCGCGGATGAGCAGGAAGCCCGGGCCGCTGGGTTCGCCATTGGCTTTGTCGGCCCCCACGTCGCCAAAGACCGCGACGACATCGACGTCTGGGTCGACCCAGACGCGGCGCAGGGCGGCTTCTGGGTCACCGGCGGCAACCAGACCGACACGCACGTCAAACACTTCAACTGGAAACGCGAGCTGGCGGAAGAAGACCAACGCCGGTACGCCAAGTTCAACCGCCAGGCGATCCGTGTCGCCGACATCCGGAATGCCGTCGAGGGCGACCCCGCGCCCCAAGCCAAGGGCGGCGGCACGCTCCGCGCGACCAAGGGGATCGAAGTCGGCCACGTCTTCAAGCTTGGTTCCAAGTACACCCAGGCCCTCGGCGTCTCGGTCACCGGTGAAAACAACGAGGCCGTTACGCCGATCATGGGCTGCTACGGCATCGGTGTGAATCGCATCCTTGCCGCTGCGGTCGAGTCGGCCGTCACCGACGAAGACGGGAACGAACGCGCTGGCCACGACGATTCCGGCATTGTCTGGCCGGCCGCCATCGCGCCGTACGCGATCTGCATCACCGCCATCGGCTACGAGCCCGACAGCCAGGTCGCCGACGTCTGCCAGAACCTTGCGAAGCAACTCGTTGAGGCCGGGTACGACGTGCTCATCGACGATCGAGATGAACGGCCCGGCGTCAAGTTCAAAGACGCCGACCTCGTGGGATTCCCGCTGCGGATCACCGTTGGCGATAAAGGATTAAGTGCCGAACAGCCGTCGGTCGAATTGAAGATGCGCGACGGTTCGCTCGGCCCCAAGGGCACCGCCGTGCCGTTGGCCGAAGCGGTCAAAAAGGCCGCGTCGCTCCTCGCAACGCCTTGACCGTCTCGTTTCCGGGTAGCCGCAACCCAATGGGTTGCGCGCGGGGCTTTACACTCGCCGACGTGCCAGAGAGTTCGCCCATCACCTACGCCACTCCGATCGGCGATCTCCCCGGGGTTGGCGACCGGCGGTTGCCGATGTACCACCGCCTCGGCCTGCGTCGAGTTGCCGACCTGCTGCGACACGTGCCGTTGCGTTACGAGAACCACGCCGCCAGCACGCCCATCGATAGTCTCCTCGAACTGGCTGCCGGCGCGGTCGGAGCCGCCCGCGGCGTTGTCGAAAAAACCCGCTGGAACGCACCCCCCGGAAGAGGAAGGAAAGGGCGTTTCGAGGCGACGCTGCAGGACGACAGCGGTACGTTGCTCTGCACTTGGTTCAACGCCGCTTGGCTCCGCGACCGCATCGCTGTGGGCATGACCCTCGACGTGCAAGGCAAAGTCAAAACCTTCCAGAACTATCCGCAGATGGTGAACCCCAAGTGGTCTGCACTGTCTGAAGAGGCAAAACAGCAAGCACCCAACGCGATCGACAAGCTCCAGCCGATCTACCCCGCTACGGACGGCCTGCCCTCCGCCGCGATCGCGAAACTCATCGAGACGGTGCTCGACGATGCCGTCGCCGATCTCGACGATCCGGTACCCGACGAGCTGCGGAAGCACCACGCGATGCCCACGCTCGGCGAGGCGTTCCGCAAGCTGCACCGGCCCGAAACCAAAGACGATCACCAAGCCGCCCGCCGCCGTCTCGCGTTCAACGAACTGCTCCTGCTGCAGTTGGGCATCGCGCTCAAGCGGGCCCACGTCCGTCACCATCTCAAGGCCCACGAACTGCGGTTCACCGACGCGATCGATGCACACATTCGCCAACGCTTCCCGTTCCCGCTGACCCGGGCGCAGGACCGCGTCACGCAAGAGATCGCCAACGACCTGCAACGGCCCTGGCCCATGAATCGTTTGCTCCAGGGCGACGTCGGGGCCGGTAAGACCGTGATCGCGCTCTACGCGATGCTTCTGGCCGTCGCCGACCGCAAGCAGGCGGCGCTCATGGCCCCGACCGAACTCTTGGCTGAGCAGCACTTTGCTTCGATCGCGGCCATGCTCGAAGGCTCGGGCGTCTCGATCGACCTGTTCACATCGAATCGTCCCGGCGACCGCGACGCGCTGGCGTCGGGCGCGTTGGACATCGCTGTCGGCACCCACGCGCTGCTGTCCGAGTCGATGCGGTTCCACGAACTGGCCGTCGCGGTCGTGGACGAGCAGCACCGCTTCGGCGTCAAGCAGCGCGCGGCGCTGCGGAGCGCCAACCCGGACTCCGACCAGGTTCCGCACACGTTGGTCATGACCGCGACGCCGATCCCGCGGACGCTTTCGCTCACGCTGTTCGGCGACTTGGACGTCTCGACGCTTGACGAGCTGCCGCCCGGGCGGACGCCGGCGACCAACCGCGTGGTCACGCCGCTACAGGCCGAAGAGGTGTACGGCTACGCCGCGACCCGGCTCAAGCGTGGCGAGCAGGCGTACGTGGTCGTGCCCACGATCGACGGCAAGGGTGCCGCCGGCGACGAACTCAAAAGCGTCAACGCGCACGCCGCGATGCTTCAGCAACGCTTCTTCGCGGATTTTGAAGTCGGCGTCGTGCACGGCCGGCTGACCCCAGAGCAGCGCCAGGCCGTCATGGAAGACTTCCGTGCGAATCGGGTGCGGGTCCTCGTCGCCACAACCGTGATCGAGGTCGGCGTCGACGTGCCCAACGCGACGGTCATGGTCATCGAGCACGCCGAACGCTTCGGCCTCGCGCAACTGCACCAGCTCCGCGGTCGCATCGGCCGGGGGACAAACCAGAAGCGGCCGCTGTGCGTGTTCATCGCCGACCCGACCACCGAAGACGCGAGCAAGCGTCTCGACGCGATCGCCTCGACCAACGACGGCTTCAAGATCGCCGAGCACGATCTGAGCATCCGCGGCATGGGCGACTTCTTCGGCACGCGGCAGGCCGGCGCGGTGCCGCTACGCCTGGCGACGATCCCGGAGGACCTGGACCTGCTCAAGCTCGCGGGCCGAGACGCCGAGCAGATCGTGGCCGACGACCCCACGCTCGCCGACCCGAAACACGCGCTGCTGCGGAAGGTCTTGCTCCAGCAACACGGCGAAGCGCTCGGACTGATCGACGTGGGGTAAATTGCCGGGATGGACCAACCCGAGCGTTCCGTTCTGTTCGTGTGCATGGGGAACATCTGCCGCAGCCCCGCGGCCGAGGGCGTGTTCCGCAAGCTCGTCAACGAGGCCGGCCTGAGCGAGGCGATCGGGATCGACTCGGCGGGTACGATCCGGCACCACGTGGGCAACCCGCCGGACGCGCGGATGACCGCCGCGGCGGTCGGCCGCGGGGTCGATCTCACGGGTCAGCACGCCCGCTACGCCGAGGCCGCCGACGCCGAGCGGTTCGACCTGATCGTCGCGATGGACCGGATGAACCTCGCCGACCTCGAAGCCCGCTTCGGCGGCCCACGGGAACACGTCCGCCTGCTCGGCGAATTCGCGCCCGACGATTTTCAGCTCAAGGGCGGCCCGCCCGATGTGCCCGACCCGTACTACGGCGGCGACGCCGGGTTTGAGCAGGTCCTCGACCTGCTCGAAGCTTCGCTGCCCCACGTACTCGAACACCTCACGCGAACCGTTCGGGCGTCGCCGTGACGCTCGGGGCGGATGTTCGGCGGCGGATCGAGGTAGCCCTCGGCCTGAGCGTGGTCCAAACGGCGGAAGTCCGCGGCGGCGACATCAACCATGCACACCGCCTGACCCTGTTGGATGGAACTCGAGCGTTCGTCAAGACGCCGCGGTCGGCTTGCCCCGGCGACCTGTACGCCGCCGAGGCCGCGGGGCTCGACGCGCTGCGCGACGCCGCGGATTCGGCGGCGAGCGTGCCGGGCGTGCTCGCGGTAGGCGACGATTTCCTGGTGCTCGAAGCCCTGCGGTTCGGCTCTCCGCCGCCGGACTTTGAAGAGCGGTTGGGCACCGCCTTGGCCGAAACGCACCGCGCCTCCCGCGGCGCCGCGCGGCGCTTCGGCTTCCCGTGCACGACCTATCTTGGCCGACTCATGCAGAACAACCAGCCAACCGAGCCGCCGCACAGCTGGCCAACGTTCTGGCGGGATCGCCGTTTGCTGCCCCTGCTCGAAGACCTGCCGGCATATCCGCGCCTCCAAACGCTCGGCCGCCGCCTCGCCGACCGGCTCGACACGCTGCTTGACGCGCCCGCCGAACCACCGACCCTCGTCCACGGCGACCTTTGGTCCGGCAACGCCGCCTTCGTCTCCGAGGCCAACCGGCCCGCGCTCTTCGACCCCGCCTGCGGCTACACGCACCGCGAAGCCGAGTTCGGCATGACCCGGCTGTTCGGCTTCGGTCCACGGTTCGAGGCGGCGTACCACGAAGCGTTTCCACTCGCCGACGGCTGGACGCGGCGCGTCGAGGTGTACCGGCTGCACCACCTGCTCAGCCACGCGTGGCACTTCGGCGGCGGCTACGCCGGACAAGCCGAGGCGTTGCTTCACCAGTTGCTACGGCCTTGAGCGTGTCGTTGGCGGTTATGATCCGCAGTTCGTTGATGCTGATTGTTGTTCGATCGGGAGACCCGCCATGCCCCGTGCGCTGACCGCCGCCGTTCTGATCTTCGCCGCGATGACCCTGTTGCCCGCGTGCTCGGCCGGGCGCAGCGTCAGCTACAAGTTCTGGGAGAGCTTCGGGTACGAGAAGCGCGACCTGTTCGTTGATCAAGTTCAGGACGCCCGGGCCGAACAGGCCGAGACGAAGGACGAATTCCAGAGCGCCCTCGACCAATTCAAGGCGACGTTCGGTTTTGATGGCGGCGATCTCGAAGCCGCGTACGACTCGCTCAAGGGCAGCTACGACGGCATCGAGGAACAGGCCGACGATCTCCGCGACGAGGTCGAAAAGGTCAAGACGATCGCCGGCGACCTGTTCGACGAATGGGAGGGCGAGATCGAACTGCAGAACAACCCCGACTACCAACGCGCGATGCAACAACAGTTCGACGCGACGCAACGGTCGTACAACGACATGATCGCGGCGATGGATCGGGCGGTGAGCAAGATGGACCCGGTGCTGCAGGATTTCAACGACCGCGTGCTGTTCCTCAAATCCAGCTTGAACGCCAAAGCGATCGCCGCGCTGCAGACCAATGCGGACGAACTGATCGGCGACATCGACGCCCTGATCGCCGAGATGAACGCGAGCATCGCGGAAGCGGACGCATTCTTAGCTGAACTCGAAGGCTGATGGCCAAGTTCATCCGGTTCGTGGTAGATGAACTCGACGAAGACTCGGGGCGGCGGCTGGGTGTATTCCAGGCGGCGTCAGACGTGTTGGATCGAGTTGATGTTTCGGAAGAAGTCTCGGTGCCGTTATGCCAGCATTTGCGTTGGTTAAATCGACATCTCGAGCCACCAACGAAGTTTTCGGACAGCAAGAAAAAGCACGCCGCCAATCGCGCGATCGGTTGGTTCCGGCCGACCGCGTCCGAACACATCGCGCGGATGCGCGAAATCTGCCGCATCCTCAACGAGTTTGGCTTAGCAACCCAGGTGATTCTGTCCGACAAGCCCGGCAAAGTCGTGTACGAGGACGAGCATCAGATCGCGACGATCCCGTATCGCGAGAGTAACGCGTGATCTTCTTATCGCCTAAGGCGAAGGATCACACGTTGAAATACTTCGCCTCCGGATGGTGGCACACGATTGCCGACGTGCTCTGCTCGGGGTCGATCTGCCAGTTTTCGGTCAGCTCGCAGCCGATGCGGGTCGGGTCGATGAGTTGCCAGAGCAGGTCCTGGTCGCTCATGTCCGGGCACGACGGGTAGCCGAAGCTGTACCGGCTGCCGCGGTACTTCTGGGTGAACAGCTGCTTGATCTTCGGGCTGTCGTCGTTGCCGATGCCCAACTCCATGCGGATGCGTTTGTGCCACAGCTCGGCTAGGGCCTCGGCGCACTCGACGCCCATGCCGTGCACGTAGAGGTACTCGGTGTAGTCGTCGGCGTCGAAGTGCTTCTTCGCGAGGTGCGAGACCTCTTGACCCATCGTGACGCATTGCACGGGCAGCACGTCACGCCGACCCGATTCCAAGGGCAGGAAGAAGTCGCTGAGGCACAGCCGCTTGCGTTCGGTCTGCCGGGGGAACTTCACGAAGCGGGCGATCTCCTTGTCGTGGTCCTCGGGGTCGAACACGACGACGTGGTCGCCGTCGGCGTTCACCGGAAAATAGCCGTAGGTCACGGCGGGCCGGAGCACGTTGCCCTCGACCATCGACACGCGGAGCCGGTCGTAGATCGGTCGGACTTCGTACTCGAGCTGCTGCTCGTAGTCCTTGGTGGACTTGTCGCCGCGGACGAACTGCCACTGCGTCTTAAACAGCGCCGCCTCGTTGACGAAGGGGAAAATGTCCTTCATCGCCAGATCGGTCACGACGCGGCTGCCCCAGAAGGGCGGCTGGGGGACTTCGTCGAGGATCGCGACGTCGCCGCGCACACGCTCGGCCACGGCGACCGCGCCCGCGGCGGCCTTGGTCTCGTCGCTACGCTTTTTGAGTTCGGCGACCTTGGCCTCGCGGTCCTTGCCTTTCTCGAGACGCTCGTCGATCTCGAAGTTCAGTTCATTCATCTTGCCGGTGCAGATCATGTCCATGAGGCGCAGGCCTTCGAAGGCGTCGGTGCCGTGGAAGGTGCTGCCCTTGTAGATGGATCGCAGGTGGCGCTCGCAGTACGAGCGTTGGAGCGCGGCTCCGCCGAGGATCATGGGCACGTCGATGGCGAGCTTGTTGAGCTCGTTGAGATTCTCTTCCATGACGTTGACCGACTTGACGAGCAGCCCGGACAAGCCGATCGCGTCGGGTCGGGTCTCGTGGAATTTGGCGACGATCTCGTTGATCGGGACCTTGATGCCGATGTTGTGGACGGTGTAGCCGTTGTTGGTGAGGATGATATCCACGAGATTCTTGCCGATGTCGTGGACGTCGCCGCGCACGGTTGCCAGGAGCATCGTGCCCTTGGTTTGGCCTTCGACCTTCTCCATGAACGGTTCGAGCTCGGCGACGGCGGCTTTCATCACGGTCGCGCTCTGTAGCACGAACGGCAGCTGCATCTGGCCCGACCCGAACAGGTCGCCGACGACACGCATGCCGTCGAGTAGGTGGTCGTTGATGATGTCCAGCGGCGGGTAGTTCTCGCGGGCGTCGGCGAGGGTTTCGGGCAGGCCCTTCTTTTCGCCGTCGATGATGTGCTTGCGTAGGCGTTCTTCCAACGGAAGCGCCGCGAGGTCCACCTTCGTGGAGACGGCCTCGGCGTTGCTGAACAGATCGATGAAAATCTGCAACGGGTCGGTGGTCTGGCTGCCGTCTTCGAGCGTGACCGGCTCGGCGGCGTCCCGCGCGTACAGCACGTCGAGGGCGGCCTGCCACTGCTCTTCGGGGATGCGGTTCTTGGGCAGGATCTTGCTGACGTGCAGGATCGCGCTCGTCATTCCGGCTTCGACGAGTTCGAAGAGGAACACCGAGTTGAGCACCTGCCGTGCGGCGGGGTTCAGGCCGAACGAAATGTTCGATAGGCCGCAAGTGATCTGGCAGTTGGGAAAACGCTGGGCGATCAGCCGCGTGCCTTCGATCGTCTCCAGCCCGGAGTGTTTGTCTTGCTCCATGCCGGTGGAGACCGGAAGCACCAGCGGATCGAACATCAGGTCTTCTTCCTTGAGGCCGTACTTGTTCGTGGCCAGGCCGTGCATGCGTTCGGCGATGCTGAGCTTGCGCTCGCGGGTCCGCGCCATCGCTTCTTCGGGGTCTTCGTCGATGGTGCCCAGCACCAGGCCGGCCCCGTAGTCCTTGGCGAGCTTGCACATCTGGGCGAACTTCTCTTCGCCGTCTTCGAGGTTGGCCGAGTTGATCAGGCACTTGCCGCCCGCGGCCTTGAGCCCGGCCTCGATCGTCGCGGGCTGCGTGCTGTCGAGCATCAGCGGGGCGTTGACCTGGTTGACCAGCTTGGACACGATCGTGGTCATGTCGGCGGCGTTGTCCCGGCCCGCGTAGTCGACGTTGACGTCGATGACGTGCGAGCCTTCTTTGACCATGTCACGCGCGAGGCTGACGATCTCGTCCCAGCTCTCTTCCTCGAGCAGCCGCTTGAATTTGCGGGAGCCCGAAGCGTTGGTGCGTTCGCCGACGTTGAGGATCGAGTTGTCCTGGCGGTAATCGACCGCGCCCATGAGCGAGGAGATCGCGGGCTTCCACGGCCGCTTGTCGATGCGCACGGGCGGGGCGGCCTCGCCGATTTGGCGGACGAGTTCGGCGATGTGTTCGGGCGTCGTGCCGCAACATCCGCCGACCACGTTGAGGCCGGCCGTGCGGACAAACTCGGCGATTTTTTCTGCGAACGGCTCGGGGCCGAGGGGGAAGACGGTGCGGCCCTCTTCGAGGACGGGCAGGCCCGCGTTGGGCAGCAGCGAGATGCCGCGGTGCCAGTGGTGGCCGAGGTAATGGACGTGCTCGGACATCTCGACCGGCCCGGTGGCGCAGTTCATCCCGAGCGAGTAGATGGGGTAGTCGCGGAGCGCGGCGACGCAGCCGGCGATGTCGGTGCCGACGAGGGTGGTGCCGAATTGCTCGATGGTGACCTGGACCATGACAGGGATGTCGCCGTCGTTGTCGCCGGTGTCGGGCGTGAGGCCGCGCTCTTCGAGGACCATGAAGGCGGCGCTCAACGCGCACTTGACTTGCAGGATGTCCTGCGCGGTTTCGAGCAGCAGCACGTCGGCCCCGCCGTCGAGCAAGCCGCGGACCTGGGCGGCGTAGCTTTCGCGCATCGTGTCCCAGTCGACGTTGCCGAGCGTGATCAGCTTGGTGCCCGGGCCCATGGAGCCGATGACGAAACGCGGCTTGTCGGATGTCGCGTACTTCTCGCACGCGGCCCGCGCGACTTCGGCCGCGGTCCGGTTGAGTTCGTGGACCTTGTCGACCAGGTCCTGGTCCTCCATCGTGTGGAGTTGAGCATTGAAACTGTCGGTTTCTACGCCGTCGGCCCCGGCCTTGAGGAAGTCCTCGTGGATGTTCTGGATCACCTCGGGGCGGGTCAGCAGGAGTACTTCCGTGCAGTTCTCCCGGCCGAGGTAATCGCGGTCGAGGTCCAAGTCGTCGAGGTTATGGATCGACGTGCCCATCGCGCCATCGAAAAAGAGGACGCGGCGGGCGGCTTGTTGGGTGAAAAGGCTCATGGGCGATGCCAAAGGAGGAGGAATTCGGTGCCGGATATCGGGCATCGGCGGTGTGCGGGTGTACATTTCATCCGTTGATCCGGATGGACGGATTGTAGCCTCGGCGTGAACGATTTGCAGCGTGTTTGGCCGAGCAAGGCATGTTTCGGGCCGATTTGGCACGGGTTTATGTGGTTTTTGGGGTCTTCGGTGCGGGACCGGGGTTTTCCGGCCGCAAACCGAGAACTCACGGGGTTCTGGCCGATAGTCTCCGCAGCATGACTTGGTGGCAGGCAATGATCTTGGGCGTGGTGGAGGGGCTGACCGAGTATCTGCCGGTGAGCTCGACCGGCCACCTGATCCTCACGGCCTGGCTGCTGGGGCTGAACCCGGGGGAGGCCGACCCGGAGCTTCAGCGGGCGGTCAACGCGTTCAACATCGTGATCCAGGCGGGGGCGATCGCGGCGGTCCTGGGCCTGTACCGGTCGCGGGTGATTCAGATGCTTCGGGGGTTAGCGGGCAAAGACGAAGCGGGGCTGAAGCTCGCGATCGCGCTGATCGTGGCGTTCATCCCGGCCGCGGTTCTGGGGCCGGTGCTTTCGGACCGCATCAAGGACCATTTATTCGCGCCGTGGCCGGTGATCGGAGCGTTGTTTGTCGGGGCGTGGCTGATGTTGGTGGTGGCGTGGAATCAGAAGCTCCTGGACCGCAACGCGAAACGCGAGGTCGAGGACGTCGGCTGGAAGATTGCGCTGTTGATCGGGTTGGGGCAGTGCGTGGCGATGTGGCCGGGCACGAGTCGGTCGATGATGACGATCGTGGCGGCGTTGCTGCTGGGGTTGCGAGCGAAGGCGGCGGCGGAGTTTTCGTTTTTGTTGGGGCTGGTCACGCTCGGGGCGGCGACGGTTTACGACGGCGTGAAGGACGGCGACGCGATCCTGACGCACATCGGCTGGAGCAACCTGGTGGTCGGCTTCGTCGCGGCAACGGTTAGCGCGGCGCTCGCGGTGCACTGGTTCGTCGGGTTCCTGACACGACGGGGGTTGGCGCCGTTCGGCTGGTATCGGCTGGCGCTCGCGGCTTTGATGGGGGGGTTGATTTTGGGTGGGGTGATGACGTTCTGAGACATCGAGAAACCAAACCCTCGCTTCCGGCGACGGCTTCGCGTCGGCCTGGCTCGAACTCGATCACGCGAAACGTTCGGCCATCCACTTGGCGATCGCGGTCTCGTAATCCGCGGTGCGTTTGAATGCGGCGGCGGCGAGACGTTGCCGCAGGGCAAGGGTGGTACGGCCGCCGTTCTCGGGGTCGTCGAGTTCATTCGTGACGGCGTCGTACTGCTTGGCGTCGGTAACCACAGTGACGAACTTGTGGTTCTTGGCGGCGGAGCGAATCATCGACGGCCCCCCGATGTCGATCTGCTCGATCGCCTCGGCGGTGCTGACGCTTTCCTTGGCGACGGTCGCTTCGAACGGGTAGAGGTTCACACAGACCAGATCGATGGGCGTGATCCGGTGGGTTTCGAGCGCGGCGGCGTGTTCCGGGTTGTCGCGCACCGCGAGCAGTCCGCCGTGGACCTTGGGGTGCAGGGTCTTGACCCGGCCGTCCATCATTTCGGGGAAGCCGGTGACCGTATCGATGCCGACGGTGGGCAGGTCGGCCTCGGTGAGCGTCTTGCGGGTACCGCCGGTGGAGATGAGGGTGACGCCCAGGCCGTGCAGCTTACGGGCGAAAGGGACCAGGTCGGTCTTGTCGGAGACGGAGAGCAGGGCGGTTCGCAGCATGGCGGATGTTGGATGGTTGATGTATGTGTCAGACATCGCGCATCGGACATCTCGCATCGGCGGGGTTATCCGGTCGGGTCGAGCCGGACGAGCCGTCCGTCCGTGGTGCGGAGGATGATCGAGCCGTCGGGTGCGGCGGTGGCGGCGGCGACGCCCGGGGCGCGGACGGCCTGGAGGGCGTCGCCGTTGTCTGGATCGACCAACAGGAGCGTGTCACGGCCCAGCGCGACGAGGCCGCGGTGGTTGGCAAGGATGGGGGTGGCTTGGAGGGTGGTTTCCCAGCGGACGTTGCCACGGGAATCTAAGGCGATCAGGCCGCCGCCGGAGGTAGGCAGGTACACGTCGCGGCCGACGGACAGGGGGGCTTCGCGGAGGGGCGAGTCGGCACGGTAGACCCAGGATTGGTTGCCGGTGTTGCGGTCGAGGGCGTAGAGCGAGCGGTCGACCGAGGGGACGAGCAAATCGCCACGGTGCACGGCGGCGGAAGCGACGATCGGGCCGAACACGTCGTTGCGGAACGCGGGATCGCCGCTACCGACATTGATGAGTACGTAGGTGCCGGCTTCGTCCCCGAGGAAGACCGTGTTCTCGGCGGCGCGGACGGGCGGGGCAACCAGGCGACCGGTCATGCGGTAACGCCACTTGGCGTAGCCGGCGTCGATGTCGTGCGCGAAAGCGAGGCCCTTGGCGGCACCAAAGATGGCGAAGTCGCCGATGAGCTCACCGCCGGCGGTGACGGGGGCTTCGAGGCTCTGCACGCCTACGAGCCGGCCGGTCCCGGGGTCGAGCGTGAAGAAGCGGGATGAGGAGTTGATGAAGATGCGGTCGCCGTTAAGTGAGTCGTCGCCGGCGCGCATCGGCCGATAGAGCGTCTCGAGGTCGAGGCCGATGAGGCGTTTCCAGGCAAACTGGCCGGAGTCCACGTCGATGGCGGTGACGAAGTTGTCGGGCCCTTCGACAACGACGACGAGGTCATCGAGGATTTCGAGATCGGTGATGCCTTCGGAACTGGCCAACTCGAGGTCGTAAATCCAGCGGACGGTCAGCCCTAAATCGCGGAGGGCGATAGGGTCGAACGGGCCGCCGGTCGCGACGAGGTTGGGGGAGACCCGGACGTCTCCGCTACGTTCACCAGCGGCACAGCCGGGGGTCGTGGTCAGCACGAGGCCCAGGGACACCGCGGCTAAGGCCGACATCAGGACCGAAAACCTAGCTGACATCGGGGCCGGGGCGGCGTCATCACGGGAAAGCCTCATCACGCGGATCTCCGAGGGAACAAACGAATCGAGACCGCGAGTATCGACGCGGCGGGGCGCGGGGTCAAGCGCAGCGATCAAAGCGGTTTACGCCCGGGGCGGGGTTAAGCGCCGGCGAGGGCTTTTCGTTTGTCGGCGATCGCGGCGAGCAGTTTCTTATGCGGGACGGCGAATTTAGCCGTGCCCTCGGACATCAGCGTGTCTTCCATGTGTTGTGGATCGACCTTGGCGTCCAGGTCGTCGAGGACAGCCTGGTCGGGCAACTCGCGGGATTTGGCGGAATACGCCTTGCCCATCTCCAGCACGGCGGCGTTGGTCTCGGGCGGATTCGTCTGGATGTCCGAGCCGGCCATCGCGGCGACGTAATAGTCCTCGGCCTGCCAGTCGAGCTTCGCGCCGGTCGAAGCGAAGATCATTTCCTGTTGAAGCGGGAGGCCCTTGTCGGCCCAGAACTTGGCGTTCTCGATGCCGATGCGCTTCGCGTTCACAATGCCCATCAACCCCTGCGCTTCCTCGGAGAGGCCGGGGCAGTGCTCCTTCGTGTACACATCGACACGCGAGATAAAGATGGAGTAAACGCTCTTGAACTTGTCGAGTTGGCCGAAGCGTTGGCGGCCCTTCCACACGGCGTCGCGGGCGGCTTCGTACTGCCGCTGGGTGAAGATCAGGGTGACGTTGAGCGTGAGGCCCGCGGCGGCGAGGTCTTCGAGTGCGGCGAGGCCGCCGGGCGTGGCGGGCACTTTGATCATGCGGTTGGGGTGCCCTTCGGCCCAGCGCTTGCCCAGGTCAACGTAGTGCCGCGCCTTCTCGGCGACGGACATCGTGTTGTCGGGGTCTTCCAGCAGCGGGTCGAGTTCGAAGCTGACCCAGCCGTCGTTGCCTGCGGTGGATTGCCAGACGTCTTTGAAGTGTTCCTGGGCGTCGCCCACGAGTTTGTCGGTCATGGCCCACGCGATGGCTTCGTCGTCGTGGCCGGCGTCGAGGAACGCCTGCATGTCGTCGTCGAAGCGGCCGGTCTGGATAAGACCTTGGATGATGGCGGGGTTGGAGGTGGCGCCGGTGATGCCCAAAGCCTTGTTGTCGATGACCTCCTGCGGATCGACGGAGTCGAGCCACATGCGGGTGCCGGTGTCGACGAGGGATTGAAGTGCGTTGGGCATGGGGATGGTCCTTTAAATCCGGAGAGAAGCCGCGTGCAGGGCGATGGAGCAGGCCTTGCAAAACTTCGCGTGGGTGGATCGTAGCCCAATTCAACCGGGGTCAGCCGGCGGCGACAGCGAGCAAAGCGATGAGCAAAATGATCGCGACAATCCAGCCGACCACCGCGGCGTAGAACCAGGGGCCGGCGGCGGCGATCTCGAGGGAGGCGACCAGGTCCGCGTCCTCGCTCGCTTGATCGGTGGGCGCCTTTTTTTCCAAGGCGGAAAGCGCGTTGACGTCGAACACCTTTCGGGCCTGGAGCGGGGCTTCGCCGCGTTCGATGGCTTGCAAATCTTCTAAAAGGTCGGTGGTGCTGTTATAGCGCTTGTTGCGGTCTTTCGCGAGGCAGACTTCGACCACTTCGCCGATGCCCGACGACAGGTTCGGGTTGATGTGATCCGGCGGCTGGAGGTCCTCGTTGAGGTGCTTGCGCATGACCGCCGAAGGGTTGGGCCCATCGAAGGGGACCTGGCCGGTGAGCATGTGATAGAGCGTGGCACCCAGCGAGTAGATGTCGGCGCGGAAGTCGACGGTGACCTCGCCGCGGACCTGTTCGGGGCTGATGTAGTACGGCGTGCCGTAGGCTTTGCCGGCTTCGGCCTCGGCGGCTTCGCGGTCAGAGATCGCCCGGGCCAGACCCATGTCGGCGAGCTTGGTCCGGCCCGAATCGCTGGCGATCATGATGTTCTTGGGCTTGACATCGCGGTGGATGAATCCGCGCTCGTGGGCGTGGTTGAGCGCGTTGGCCACGTCTACGGCGACGCGCAGCGCGTCGGCTTCTTCGTACCGGCCGATCTGTTGGATCACTTCGAAGACGGTTTTGCCGTCCACGTGCTCCATCACGAAGTAGTGAAACTCGCCGGCCTTGTTCACGTCGAACGCCTGCACGATGTTGGGGTGGTTGAGCTTCGCGGCGGCCTTGCCCTCGGCGTAGAAGCGATCGACGAAGTCTTGATTGTTGGTGAACTTCTGAGGCAGCACTTTGATCGCGACGATGCGGTCGAGCGACAGTTGGCGGGCTTTGTAGACCGTGGCCATCGCGCCGGCGCCGAGCTTCTTGAGGATCTGGTAGCCGGGGATCTGCTGGCCGGACTTGGCGTCGGTTTCGGGGCGCAGGCGGTCGAGCTGACGCTTGGTGATGACGCCGCGCTCGACGAGCACGGCTCCGAGCGACTTGTTCTTGACGTCGCCGCCGGAGTCGCCGGCCAACCCGATCAGAGCGTCCTTGGCGTCTTGGACTTCTTGAGGCGTGGCGAGCCCGCGATCGACGACGAGCCGACCGATGACGGTGTCGAGCCCGTTCTGGCCGCCGTTGGATTTCTGGTTGGCTTCGCTGCCGCGGGACGCCGCAGGGTCCGCTTCGGGGTTGGGGGCGGGCACCGCGGTGGAGCCGGAGGATGGATCGTTGGCTTCGGCCATGGTGTTCGATCGGGGTTCCGAGGGGATCGGCCGGATCGGTTCATCGGACGGGCCGACGCCAATGGCGAACCGTATCAGCGCCGTTCTTAGGGTGTCAACGCGTCGGCGACGGCCTGCGTATGGTTCTCGGTCATGAGCCCACCGACCCCGCTGACCCTGACGCCGACCGACCCGACCGGCTCCCCGATCGACGCGGCGCTGGCGGATCGGCTGGAAACCATCGAAGCCCGCTTCGCCGCCGAGCTGCACAGCGACCTGGACTGCGTGAACGAGTTGGTCGGCCACGTCGAACGCTACCGCGGCAAGATGCTTCGGCCGATGCTGACCGTGCTCTCGGCGATGTGCCTCGACGCGGGGGGCGGGCCCCGCCGCTCGGAAGTCGATCTGCTGGCGACGGTTTTAGAGATGGTCCACATGTCCACGCTCGTCCACGACGACGTGCTGGACGAAGCGGACGTCCGCCGGCGGGGGCAGACCATCAACCGCCTGCAGGGCAACGAGGCCGCGGTGATGCTCGGCGACTACCTCATCAGCCATTCGTACCACCTGTGCTGCAACCTGGGCGCGGACGTCGCCAAGGCGGTCGCGGCGGCCACCAACACGGTCTGCGAAGGCGAGCTGCTGCAACTCTCGCACCGCGGCGATCTGGGGCTCTCGGCCCGGACCTATTTCGAGATTGTCAAGCGCAAGACGGCGGCCCTCACCGCGGCCTGCTGCGCCGTGCCGGTCATGCTCCTGGGCGGCGGGCCGTTGCGTGGAGTCAGCTCGGCGTCGGAAGCGCGCGACGCTCTGCACGTTTACGGCGAAAAGGTTGGCGTCGCGTTCCAGATCATCGACGACGTGTTGGACCTGGTCGGCGACGAAGAAGTGGTTGGAAAGTCTTTGGGGCGTGACTTGGCGAAAGGCAAGCTGACCCTGCCGTTGATCCTCTGGTTGGAAGGCTTAGCCGTCGGTGGGGAGGCGGAGCTTGAGCGCGGCCGGGCCGCCCTCCGCGATGCGGCCGCCGGGGGGGCAACGGCGACGCTCCGCGCCGAGGTTCGCGCCAGCGGGGCGATCGATCGGGCTTACCAGCGAGCCGGGGTGTTGATCCAGGACGCGAAAGCCACGCTCACGGCGTCTATTCCCGGTTCCGATGCACGGGCACGTCTGGAGCAACTGGCCGACGCAACCCTGGCCCGCCGACGCTGATCCCAAGTGATGGGAACGAGAAATTTGACGGCGAGGGTGGGACGGTGACGGCTGGCTCAACCATGCGGAAAGAATTTTGGCCGTTCTCGTTACAGGACCGCTCCGGCGGTGACCGATTCTTCTAGTATCCATGTGCCCACTTCGACGACGATTCGTCGGCCGTGCTCGCAACCACGGATCGGGTTGAGTTCAGCATTTCGCCTCGCGGGTCGGTTCATGACTGACGCTTCCTCCACGCCACGTGCTCTGGTTTTCCAAGGGACTTCGGGTCCGGGGTCTAACTCCAGCCGGGCCGTCGCGGACGCGCTGGGCCGGCTGTACGACGTGCATGTCGCGGCGGACCTGGACGAAGCCAGTCGGCTCTTGAAATCCGAACAGTTCCACGCGGTGTTCGCCGACGCGGGCGATTTTCTGCCGCTTGAACGGGCTCTGGTGGGTGAGAAGGCCTCGCTGGTGCTGGACACGATCGGCGAGGGCGTTTGCGTGGTCGATAGCTCGGGCCGGATGACTTGGGCGAACAAACGGATGCGCGGCTTCAACGCCGAGACCACCGAACACCTCAAGGGCATCTGCCGTCAGGCGATGAGCATCTTCAACTCTTCGACCGGCGCGATGAGCAGCGCCCAGGGGCAGCAGGCGCGCAGCAAAAAATTCACGTACCAAGACCCGGTCGAGCAGCGGTATTACGAAATCATCTGCTCGCCCGTGACGGCGTCCGACGACGGCTCGCCCATTGATCAGGTGGTCGGCGTCGTCTGGGACGCGACCTCCGGGCGGCGGACGCAGGCCAAGATCGACGCCATCGACGCCGCCGGCCGGGAGCTGGCCCGCATCGACAACGAGGAGGTCAGCAAGCTCCGGCCCGCCGAGCGCCTGCGGCTGATGCAGGACAAGATCATCCGGTACAGCAAAGACCTGATGCACTTCGATCACTTCGCGATCCGCCTGATCGACAAGCGCGCAAATAAACTCGAAGTTGTCATCAGCGAGGGCTTGCCCCCCGAGGCCTTGGAGATCGACCTGTACGCCCAGCCCGAGGGCAACGGCATCTCCGGCTACGTCGCCGCGACCGGCCGATCGTACATCTGCCACGACGTCGAAAAAGACCCCCGCTACGTGCTCGGGCTGAACCACTCCAAGAGTTCGCTCACGGTGCCGCTCAACCTGTTCGGCGAAGTGATCGGCGTCTCGCTTCCCTCGACGCAGCTTAGCCTCGCCGCTCAAGGGTTGGGAGTGACGGGGTGCATCGATATTTGCGCGGCGACGCTCATCCAAGCAGGTGTTTTGCGACAGGTCCTACCGGACCGTTTCGTGGTGCCGCTAGAGATCCGATTGATGACCCCACATCGCAGAAAGATGCGTTCTGACGCTGCTATGGTGGACGCGATGGAAGCGATATTCACGGCTTGATCGCCGGGATTGGCGCCACGTTAGGCAACGAGCGCAACAGGCTCAGCTGATGGCTTAACAGCTTTGATATCCAAGATGGATTGGGGTGCCTGTTGCCATCAACCGCGATGGGCAATCGTCGGACAAAGCTCAAGC
>JBCDCH010000063.1 GCA_039182125.1 Planctomycetota bacterium | reverse complement strand
GCTACCGGTGGTGCCGGACACTCCGGCGCGCGGAACATAGTGCGTTTTCCCGCGGTTTCCAATGCAAATCGCCACATTCGCGGCAAAATGCCCGGTAATTCCCTGAATTTTGGCCACTTTCTCACCGATTCGTGTCCAAACACCCCGCCAATCGCGGATTTTCGGCATTCCATCCGGCCGGACTCATGGCCGACCGCAGGGTTTGTGATGGGACGAACGGCACGGATCCGGCCACATCGCGGGCAAACACTGTGCTGAAAGGAATATGCAAATTCTTCGAATCAACCGATAGTCTGTGGCCGCTCGCCATGCATGATGCTGTCGTTCTCATCTTCGCCGGCCCACTGGGCCAAGAGCTCAGCCGCAAGGGCATCGCTCGTCAGCACGCCCGGTTGTTCTCCTTGCCGAAGCTCGACGGCGTCGCCGCCGACGTGGTCGTGAGCGGCGGGAAGGGTGCGACCTTCACCGAACGCTTGGTCTCGGCCATCGCGGAAGTGTCGCACTACCGGCGGATCGTGATCATCGGTCGTGACTGTCCGACGCGAACGGCCGACGATGTGAATGCCGCGCTGACGGCGCTGCGACACCACGACACCGTGCTCGGTCCCGACGGACGTGGCGGTTGTTGGTTGATCGGCCTACGCCGCGAGGTGCTGGAAGTTGTCGATGGCGTGCGTTGGTGCCGGGGCGAGGACTTCGCCGAACTGGCAAGCCGGGCGTTGTCGCTGAAGGTTCTCGCGGTCAAAGGCGACATCGACACGAGTGCCGACCTCCCGCAAGAAGCACCGACGGTTCTGCCGGTGTTGCCCCATATCCCGGCTCTTTTCGTCGCCGACCAATGGGCGCTTCCGCCGCCGGCGTTGCGGTAGATCCACACGCTACCCCTCGCGGTTGCGGCTTTCGCCGCCCGCACTTTCACCACCGCTGCGCCGTGGAATGGCGTATCCGCGCGGCCTCCGGTCCGCTGTCGTTCCCGAATCCTTCAATCTTCGCCTTCGCGATCTCGTTCGCGGCAACCCCCTTATCACTATGACCCACTCACGGAAGACCGCTTTCACCCTCGTCGAGCTGCTCGTCGTCATCGGCATCATCGCGCTGCTCATCTCGATCCTTCTGCCCTCGTTGAACAGTGCACGCCAGTCGGCCCGCGTCGTCGCGTGCTTGTCCAACAGCAAGACGCTCGCCACGGCAACGGCCGGCTACATCGCCGAAAACAAACAAACCCTCCCGGAAGCGATCTACAACAATCGCACCGGCCTGCTGAGCCCGGCCGGCACCAACTTGCCGGCGTGGACGGACATTCCCGCGTTGCCAGGCTTCGGCACCGCGACCAGCCTTTACGTCATGCCCACGATCGGCGAGGCACTCGCCGGCTACACGGGCGAAGACGGCTTCGGCGTTTGGCGTTGCCCCAACGGCGACACCGCCGGGCAGTTGCTCGGCGACATCCACAATCTCGATTACTTCTGGAACTCGGGCGAGAACCCGATGAGCGGTTACGCCGGTGACATCAACGTTGACGAAGACGCCGACGACTGGCTGCCCAACTACTACTACCACTCCAGCAAGGTGTTCATGGCCTTCGACACCCCCGACGTCGCGGCGACGCGGGTGAGGCCCGGCTTCAATGCCAGCGACTGGACCGTCCGCAATGTTGCCGGTTTACGCGCGACCAAAGCTCGTCCCGTCGGCGGCGGTGGGTCGGCCGATGTCGTGGTCTTCACCGAGTACAAGTCGTTCTTCCACACGCAGTCCGATAAGGACGTCTACGCCTTGGCCGACGGCGAAACCACCGAGTACCGTGGCAACTACGCCTTCCTTGATGGCCACGCCGAGACACGCAAGTACGAAGATCGTGACGGGTACATGGCACAACAGCACAACCCGATCAAGCAAAGCTGGTATGGCGTCGACTTCATGGTCGAGTACGCCGAGCAGTTCGACGATGAGAACTTCTACGTCGACTAGCCAACGCCTTTCTCCCGAAGACAGGTGACGTGACCAACGCCCGGCAGGCCGATCAGGCCGCCGGGCGTTGGTTCGTTGTTCCGGCGATCACGGTTGGGCCGGGCCGCTGAGACGTTCGACGATGATGTCGCTCGACTCGGCCGCGGGGACGGTGAGGTAGGTGAACCTGGATTCGCCTTCGGCGGGGGTGGCGAGGAGGTACTCCCGCGTCGCGCCACCGATTCGCAGTGCGTAAGGGGCGCGCTCGTCGACGCTCTCGATGATTCGGACATCGACGGGGACGGACTCGATCAGTTCCGGATGGGTGAGCCACATCGCCGCGAGCGTGTCGAACGGGTTGAAGCCGGGCGTGTTGAGTCCGACGAGCCATTGGCCGATCCATGCCTGGCTCGTGTCGTGGATCCATCGGCCGACGTCCGACGCTTCGGCGAGTTGGTCGAGGTCTTCGTGGGTGATCCAGACGTGGCTCGACACTTCGTAGCCGGCAAACACGATCGGGACGCCGCTGTCGATGAGTACCTGCATCGCGGCGGGATCGCTTTCGAAGTTGAGATCGGGAAAGTAGAACTCGGGCGCTTCGACCGGCCCAAAGCGGAAGCCCACCCGGCGGGCGGCGACGACCACGATGCTCTGCACGTTTTCGGCCAAGTCCGGCTCGGCTTTGAGCACGGCGGCGATGTTGGTCACGGGCCCGACGGCCATGACGTGCATCGGTTTTTCACGCAACGCCGCGGCGATCGCACGGGTCGCGTCGGTTTGCTTGTCGAGGTCGTCGGCCGAGGCGGCCCCGGCGTGGATCGGCAAGTCGGCCGGCCCGAACCGGCGCGTGATGTCTTCCGCGATCGGCACCGCCTGCTCGAGCGTCGCATTGCCGAACTGCACGGAGATCCCACGTACGTTCAACTCCGGCGAGTTGAAGCAGTAGATCATAAACAAGCCGTCGTCGACGTCGGCGTTGCGGCCGAGCTTGACCACGCCGGTCGACGTGTCCACGTCGAGCCAAACGTCAACGGGGTCAACGGCAGGGGCCTGGTCCGCAGGCGCGGGTTGAACAACGAGCAGGGCGAGTAACAGCGGGATCATGCGAGCAAGGGCTGGAGGTCATCGGTCATGACGGCGTCGCGCGCACGTGTGAGCAAGTCGGCGCGGCGGCCGTCCGTCTTGGGGATGGGCAGTTGGGCGACCCCGATCAGCCGCCGCATCACCTCGCACCCGACGCAGCGTGACATGTAGCTCATGTTAACGTTCCTGGTGTCGTACTCGACAAGGAACACCGCCGCCTGGTCCGCTGCATCGGCAAGGATGAGGTGGGCGGTCATCGTCGCGACGTCGAAGCAGCGCGGGCCGGCAAAGCAGAACTCCGGGTCGATCACCCGCATGCCCCGCTCGGTTCGCACGAGCGAGCCGGGGAAATAGTCGCCGTGTAGAAGCACCGTCGCGTCGCCGGGATAGTTCAGATAGTCGCGTCCAACGTCATGGACTTTCTTGACGAACGCCCGGTCGGATCGAACCTCCGCCGCGGTTTCCGACAGCCCTGGCTCGAGTTCGTCGAGGTCGAACATGCCGTGATCGGTCAACGGCACGTCGTAGATGTGGGTATGGTTCAGCGCCCGCATGTCGGGGTTCTCGAACTCCGGGCTACGCTCGCCGGCGGTGTAATCGTGCAGCTCGCGCAGGAACCTAGCGGCGGCCGAGAGTTCGTCATCGGTAACGGTGTCGTCGCCGTAGACGCACGAGAGATCGCTCGCGGCCCCCAGGTCCTCGAGTAACATCGTTCTGCTCGCGTCGTCATGGCCGAGCAGTTCGGGTGTTTGTTCCGCGAGCGTTTCGGATGACTGAATTCGTTCGTAGAACCGACGTTCGGAAATGATCCGACCCCATGGCGCGGCGATCATGTCGTAGCGCTCGACCCAGGGCCGCGCCTGCTTGAGGATCACCGACCGGCGGTCGGTCGAGACGCGCAGCACCAAGTTCATGTTCCCCTCGCCAGCCTTGGCGATGCCGGTAATATTTTCGCCGGGCTCGAGGTAGTTGAGCCGCCGCATCAACGACTCGATCTCGGGTAGTTCGTCCGGATCGATGAAGGGGAAATCCGGGTACTCCGCCAGGGCAACTTCGCGGGGCGTGGACATGCCAGAGTTTTAGTGATGCCGAAAGAGCCTGACTACCCACTCACGGCGTAGGCCTCGCGTTCGAAGCGATTTCCCCGGTAAATCGGCTCCCCACGCCACCAGGCGACCCCGCTGGCCAGAAAATAGGCGGGAATGAAGAACGGCCCCCAGCGTTCGCACTGGGTGACGTGGACCCGTTCGTGGGTTCGTGTGCGGTCGAGGGCTGCCGGATCACGGCCGATCACGACATGCCCAAGCGTCATCGCCAATGCCCCATTGGGTAGTGGCACGAGCTTCCGCAGTGCCCATGTGGCGAATCCGCCGGAGACTTCGAGTACGCCCGTGTGTCGCGAGACACGCCCGCCGCTGATCAACGTCAGCAACGCAACGCCAAGCCCGACAAGCGTCGTCGGTGATGCCCAAATGTAGCGAAGCAGCCACACGATCGGATATTACCCGCCGATAGCGAATCAGATACGATCGTCGGTATGGTGACAGTGCTCGATCAAATCCTGAGCCGTCCGGACGCGCTCGACGTCGTTCGCCGCGCCAGCGAAGAGCTTACGGCTGAGGCTGTCGCGCGGCAGAAGTTCTTTGACGACCTTCGCCCAGGTGACCGTCACGAGTTCATCAATGGAGAGACCGTATTGGCATCACCACAACGCTGGGAACACTTGGAGCTGGTCGAGGTTATTGCGGACGCGGCAAAGGCTGCGATCCGATCCGGCGGGGGCGGACGCGTGAAATCGGAAGCGATCATGACGCGCCTGACCCGCAACGACTACCACCCGGACGTTTGCTACTGGCGGCAAGAGGTCGTCGACACATTCACGGGCGGGCAGACCGTCTTCCCGGCACCGGACTTTGTCGCTGAAGTTTTGAGTGAGTCCACCGCCCACCGCGACCGCGGGGTGAAGTTCGAGGACTACGCCGCTCACGGCGTGCGCGAACACTGGATCGTCGATCCCGACGAGCGGACGGTCGAACAGTATCTCTTGGACGGCAACAGCTACAAACTCCGTCGCAAGCTTGATGAGGGCACGCTCAAGTGCGAAGTCATCGAAGGCTTCGAGATCGACGTGGCGTCGATCTTTGCGTGATCACTTCGCCTTTGCGTCCCACACCTTTTTCTGTTCGGCGTCGATGGCGGTGATGGCGTTGGACTTGCCCTTGAACAGGGCGGCCCATTGGTAGCGTCGGAGGAACTTGCGGAAACCCGGCTTGTCGTAGCGTGGCTCGCCCCTGAAGCTGCGCTTGATGAAACCCCAGAGCATCGCGGCCGAGCCGACGAGGATCGGTGGGTGCAACGCGCGGTAGGCGCAACTCGCGAGCATGTACGGCAAACTGGTGCCCATGAACTGCTGACCCCAGCCGTGACGCACGCGGCCGGTCCACCAGTTCTTGTGCGAGGTGCCCATCGGCCGCAGGTGCGTGAAGCGCAGGTCCGGCTCGTCGAAGCTCGCCGCCTGCCAGCCCATCATGCGGGCGGTGTGGCAGTCGATCCCGTCCCACATGAGCTCGGGCACGAAGCCGCCGATCTCGGTGAAGCATCGCGTCTGGTAGAACTTGGTCATGCCGACGGAGTTTTCGTCGCCGCACTTTTCGCTGACGAGTTGGCCGTCGAGGAGCATGTAGGGTTTGCCGCTCGCGGTGCCCAGGCGCGGGTTGGACTCCATCTTGTCCATGAGCGTCGCGAAGTATTTCTCCGGCAGCTCCAGGTCGAGGTCGATCTTGCAGACGTAGTCGAACTCGGCTGGGTCGATCGTTTCGTAGCCGGCGTAGAAGGCCTGGACCACGCCGCCGCCGACCTTGCGGCCGCCATCGCCTTTGGGTCTGGGCGGGCGGGTGACCACCCGGAGATAGGGCATCTTCTCCTGCCATTTGCGGAGGATGTTCGGCGTTTCGTCGGTGCTGGCATCATCGACCACGACGAACAGGGCGGGCGACTCGGTCTGGTTGTAAACCGACTCCAGCGTCCGCTCCATGTACTGCTGTTCATCCCGGCAGGGGGCGATCAGGGCATACCGGCGGGTCGTCACGCCGACAGGTGTCATGGCTGCGGGTGCGTCTGTGACGGACGTGACGTCTGATGCATCGTTCTCCAGCACGGAAGCCATGTTAGGGGTATCGGCCGATCGTTGTTTAGCTGTAAATGGCGTTGCGTGGTGACGTGGAGCGGGGTACATTTAAGATGGTCGCCGGTGTGTCCGAGCGGCGTTAAGTAGCCCATCCAGCCTTCCAACGGGAGAGATCCACATGCAGCCGCTTTGTAAGTTCGCCGCCCTGTCCGGCGCCCTTGCCCTGACCGCGTCCACCGCGTTCGGTCAGGTCACCACGACATTCACCGGGTCGATTGAAACGACCGACTCGCGTTTCGATCTGCCGGTCCCACCCGAGGGCGATCCGTTCGGAGTGCCGTCCGCACCGATCTTTTCCTTCCTGACGGACGTGCCGTTCGACATCATCCCGCTGACGGTCGTCACCACCGGCGACTACGACCTGAGCGTCAGCACCGATTTCCTGTTCGGGACTTTTGGCTACACGCCTGTCTTTGACGTGGACGACTCGTTGGCCAACTACGAGTTCGGCATCGTCTCCGAAGGCGACGGCGACTTCGATGGTGCCGTCACGGGCATCCCGCTCGTCGCCGGTGTTGACTACTTCTTGGTCGTTAGCGCCGCTTCGAATCCGGATGACAGCCTCATCACCAGCCCCGAGGACTTCCTCGGCGATTACACCGTGACCTTCGATGGCCCGGCCAGCCTTGACGGGACGATCGTTCCCGAGCCGGCCACGATCGGTTTGCTCGGTGTCGCGGGCCTCGGTCTTCTGCGTCGTCGCAAGTAAGCGACCCCCCGACTTTGCGAAAAGCCCACGTCTGGTCAGGCGTGGGCTTTTTGCTGCGCTTCGCGCAGGGCCGACTCGATGCGGTCGAGGTTGGCGTCGAGGGAGAACTCATCACGGACGCGTTGTCGGCCGGCGTTGCCGAGACGCTCCCGTTCGGCGGAACCTTCGAGCTTGCGTAGGGCGGCGGTCGTTTCGTCGATGCCCGTCACAAGCAGGCCGGCCTGGTCGTGCGCAACCAGCTCGCGGATCGCCGGCAGGTCGCCACTGATCACCGGCACGCCGGCGGCCATCGCTTCCATCAGGACGACGGGAATCCCGTCGCGGTCGCCGTTCTCATCCTCGCGGCACGGCAGAGCGAAAACGTCATGCTCGGCCATCAGCCGTGGAACGTCCTCGTTGTTCACGCTACCGAGGAACGTCACGCGCTCATCAGCCAACCCTTCGAGTTCTGCCCGTTGCGGCCCGTCGCCGGCGACGGTGAGTGTCCAGCCCTCCGGCAATGCCTGGATCAGCGTATCCACCCCTTTCTTCGCCACGAGCCGGCAGAGCGTCACGCACTTGCGACTGAAGGCCGGGCGCGGCAACGCATCATCGACGCTCACGCCGCAGCGGATGATGCGATAGTCGCCGCCGGGATGGACGGACTCGTAGAACGCGCGGTGCCATTCGCTGATGCAGTTGACGAAGCTGGCGCGTTGGAGCTTGCGGCGCAGGAGTGATCGGCGTTGGAACAGGTCGTTGGCGTGGCCGGTGAAGGACCAAGGGATGCCGATGCGTGCCGCGGCGTACATGGCGACGGTCGCCGGGGCATGGGCGAAGTGGGCGTGGAGGTGGGCGATGCCGCGCTCCTGCAGGTTGGCTGCGAGTCGGTGCCCGGCGGCTTTCTGCATGGCGAGCTTCATTCGATCGGCGGCCGGCGTCGCTTCGCCCGGCGTTAGCATGTCCCGCGTGAACTTCGGCAACAGCCGCCCGCGTCCGTACACCGGTGTCGTCGTCGCCTGCAAGTCAGCCAACGACGCCGGCAGTTGCTCATCCGCGAATCGCAACGTGAACGTATGCATGTCCCACCCTCGTGCTCGCAGTCCGCGCACTTCCCGGTACACGAACGTCTCGCTCGCTTTCGGGAACTGCGCGGAGAGGTAGGCGATGGGGAAGGACATGGTGGGGAATGACGAATGACGAAACGGCGAATGACGAATGAATGACCAATGACGAAATCCGAACTTCGGTCATTCGGGTTTCGGATTTCATTCGTCATTCGGGAACTCGTCATTCGTCATTCACTCGCTCCTTTGTACTCGATGATCGTCGCCTGCTTGCCGCGGAGTTTGTTGAGGCGGTACTTCAGTTGCCCGAGGGCTTGGGGGAGTTTGCTTCGTAGGACATATGTCGCGTACATGCTCGCGTCCTTGCTCGCATCACCGTTGGATAGTCGGTGCTCCTTCACTCTTCGGAGCAGACGTACCCACAGACCGGCAACGCCAGCGACGAACGTCAAACCAACTGCGACCGAAGCCCATCGAGCAACTTGTCCTGTCGCTATCCACGCTCCGATGAGGGCAATCGCGAGGCCGCACACGTATAGGGCAAATGAGAAGCAGCCGAATGCGTAGTTACTCCGCACCTGCTTCTTCCGGAACGGCGGGTGACGGTCGTAGCCTTCAGCGAAGGCGTGGCCGGCGCGGACGTTCCGCTTCCACCACTGGCTGAACTTGGTCATCGCCGCGTCGTGCAACGTCATCTCTTCGTCGATGCGGTGGATCTCGTGGCCGGCGGCGCGGAGGCGGACGCACATCTCCGGCTCCTCGCCGGCGATGACGGCGGGGTTGTAGCCGCCGACCTGCTCGAACGCCGACCGGCGGATCATCGCGTCACCGCCGCACGCCTCGGCTTTACCGATCGGCGTGTCCCACTCCATGTCGCAAAGCTTGTTCCACTTCGTCGCGTCGGGGTACCGCTCGCGCCGCCGGCCGCAGACAACGGACGCCTGCGGATTGGCTTCGAGGAACGCCACCGCCTTGCCGATCCAACCTTCGACGATCTCGCAGTCGCCGTCGACGAACTGCAGATACTCGACCTCGCCGGCCGCGGCCGCACCTTCGTTCCGCGCCCGTGCTGCCGTGAACGGCTTGCTCAAATCCAACTCCACGACCCGGCAGCCCAACTCTCTTGCCAACGCCACCGACCCATCGGTCGACCCGCTGTCAACGTACACCACCGTGTCCGCGTCACGCACCGCCGACGTCAGGCATGCGCGCAGCCGTTCCCCTTCGTTCCGACCAATCGCGATAACGGCGACGCTGCTCATGTCTTGTTCGGGAAACACTGCGCGGGGATGCCGACCGCGATGTGGTTGGTGGGCACGTCTTTCACGACGACCGCGTTCGCGCCGACCATTACGCCGTCACCGAGCGTGACAGCACCGAGCACTTTCGCGCCGGCACCGACGTTGACGCGATTGCCGAGTGTCGGCGCGTCGTGCGGCTTGTTCGGTGTCTTATTGCCGAGCGTGACGCCCTGGCGGATGGTGCAGTCGTCGCCGATGACGCAGTGGCCGTGGACGACGATGGCGGACTGGTGCTCGATGATAAACCTTCGGCCGATCTTCGCCGCATACGGCAGTTCGATGCCGTAGCGGTTGCGGCACCGTCGAAACGCCCAGCGGTAGAGCGGCGACAGCAAAATGCGTAGGAGCTTCGATTTGCCCATGCGCCAGTTGCCGAAGCGGTGGACGGCAACAGCGCGAAAGCCAGGCCGAGTCCAATCTCCGCCGTGGCTTGCAAGGTCTTCCTTCCAAAGTTTCCAGAGCGAGAGCCCGGGCGGGTTTTGGTCGAGCGCGCCTGTGCCGCGTTGGGCGTCGAGCGTCGGATCGGCCTCCCGGCGAGGGACTTTGGCGATGGGTCGGTCGGCGGTCAACGTCATGTCGTCCTTATCGGCCGGTCAGGTCGGCGGTGAGATTGTACTTCGCGAAGTCACGCCACAGCCGTGGCGGATCGTTACGCGGGTTGCGGCGTAGCACATCCACGAAGCGCGCCAGCGGTGTGCTCGCAAGCCATGCCACGTTGACGACCGCCGTTCGGGCCCGGCCCAAGTGTCTGAGAAAGTAGCGCCGCCGCGAGTCGAACCAGTACCTCGGCCGACGTTTCTTCGCCCGCTGCGCCCCGGTCACGCCGCTGCTCGCACCGACGAGGTGGATGATCTCGCTGGCCGGAACGTGCCAGGTCGTCCAGCCGTGGTCGAGCGCGCGTCGGCAAAAATCGACCTCCTCGTAGTACATGAAGAATCCCTCGTCGAGCAGCCCGATCGCGTCGAAAACCTCCCGGCGGACGAGCATGCTCGCACCAGCGACCCAGCCGACGGCGGTTGACTTGTCGTAGATGGTGCCGCTGATGCGACGATGATTGAGCAACTTGGTGACGAGACCGACGCGCAGCGTGTTTTCGATCTCGCCGAGCACGGTTGGGAAGCCAAACGCGCAGCACATGGGCGTCTCGTCCTCGTGCAGCGAGTTGCCACCCGCGATGCCGCAGTGGGGCTTGGCGTCGAGGAAGTCGATCAGATGCCGCAACGCGCCGGGGCGAACGCGTGTGTCGGGGTTGAGCAGCCAGATCGCGTCGGGCGCGAAGTGCTTGAAGGCGTGTTCGATGCCGCGATTGTTGCCGAACGCGAAGCCGCCGTTAGTGTCGAGCGGGAGGAAGTCGCACCACGGCAGTGCGTCGATCACCGGCGTGAGCCGTTCGACCGAGTCGTCCCCCGACGCACCATCGACGACGGTGCATGTCGCGCCGCAAGCCTCGGCTTCGGTGGCGAGTGTCCGCAGGCAATCGATCGTCAGATCGGCCGTGCGGTAGTTGACGATCACGATGTGTGCTTTCACCGCTTCCCTCCCGTCAAGGCAGCGGCGAATGTTATCAGACCCACAGGCTCCCATACCAACACTTCACGCATCTGCGCGAGCGTCAACGTCGGGATCAAAGCGGCACCGCCCATCACCGCCAACATCGGCCAAACCGACACCCCGCGTTTGCGGGCGATGACAACACCGGCAAGAACCAGCACAAGCCATGCCGATCGAGTCACCAGCACGATCGGATGCCGGGCCCGGGCGTCGTCCCAGTCGAGCCAGAGCGTCTTGAGCAGTCGCAACGCGGAGAGGCCGGCATAGCCGCCGGGGTTGTCGGCGGTCCAAGCAAACGTCCAGCGTCGCAGCAGCACGGTCCTGTCGCCTTCGGGCTTCCCGTTGAGCATCGCCCGGTCGGCGGGGGGCAGATCGTCGAACCGCGTCGGCCCGGCCTCGCGTCGGAGATCGCCGCCGATGCTGCCGGTGGCGCCGTCGTGATTCCCGGCCCATGCGTCGGCCCAGAGCGTCGTCGTGATCGGCTCGACGACGCCCACGCTGATCGTGTTTCGCAGCGACCAGGGCACTAACACCGCGCACAGGGCCGCGAATGTGAGCGCTATCAGCGCGGGCTGGCGGCGGTGTCGGACAATCGCTCCCAACGCGACGGCCGGCAGCAAGACTGGTTCGATGAACGCGGCCACCGTCGCCCAGAGCCAGCTCGTCCGTGGCAGCGCGAGCATCGCAAGCAGCGCGACGGCCGCGAGGGGGCCCGGTTGGCAGTACGTCGCGGCGGCGATCTGCGTCGGCCACAGCGCGAGCAACCACCCGGCGAGCAATCCATGACTGGTGGCTTGGTCCGGCCCGACGATTTGCTCGACGACTCGTACGCCCAACAGCGCCACGGCGGCACCGGCGAGTGCGTTGATCAGCAACGCCCCCATCCACGCCCACGGCAAGCCCAGCAGATGGATCAACCCCGCGAGCAGCAACGGGTAAGGCGGTGTCCGTGCGGCCGTCGGGGACAGGTACGAAAACGAGCCGCGGCTATAGCCATCGCCGGCGAGCAGGTTGGCCGCGATCGTGCCATGCTCACCGGCTCCGGGGGTGTCCCACGCGGCCCAGTACACGGCCAAGCCGAGCCGGGCCGCGATCGCCACGGCCGCGATGAGAAGGATGTGGGTTCGGTACTTCACGCCATGGCCGGCTGCATGCCGACGGGGTAGCTCTGCGGCGCGGTGGCGGTGGCCCGGTCACGCACGAAGTGCGCCATCGACACGGTCAGGCCGAGCATGACCACCCAGACCGGTTCGTAGGCGAAGCCGAACCAGACCGTGTACATCCCCGCCATCACCGCCACGAGCACGGAGAAGTTGACGATCAACGGCATCCGCGTGTCGGTGTTCGGCAGCATCCGCAACGCCTTGCCTACTTCGCCGGCCAACAGGAACGGCAGCGCCAGGAACAGCAGCAGGTAGATCCAGCCTTGCTCCAGCAGCATGAGGAGGTACGCGTTGTCGATCGAGTTCATGAACAGTTCCTCGAACTGGAAGTTTTCGCCGGCCCCGAGCGGCCCCGAGCCGATCGCTTCGTCGAAGACGGTTTGCACGATGAGCATGCGCATGTAGAGCGAGCCGTTGAAGTTCGCTTCGGTACCGGTGAAATCGGGCCGTTCGAGGTCCAATCCCAGAAGGACGCTGGTGAGCAGCGCGAAGCCGAGCACACCGATGGCGACCGGCAGCCAGGCCGCGTGGCCGACCCAGGGCATGAACCGGATCGTCACAACCATCGTCAACGCGATCGCGATGACCATGAACGACGTGAAGCTCATCGCCGTGAGCGCGACGATCGATGCCGCGGCCAGGCCGACGAGAACTTTCGGGTTGGTCAGCTTGAGCCCGACGCTGTAGGCCAACGCCGCGATGAGCCCGGCGACCATCGTCATCACGTTGCCGTTGTCAATCGGGTGGGCGAAGGTCGCGATGGTTCGGTAGAAGCCGAAGCGGTGATAGGTTTGCGTGTTGTGGGCTTCGATCAGGCCAAAGTTGTGTTCAAGGATGCGCGACAGGAAATAGGGGCTCAGTCGCCACTCGACCAAAGTTGGCGGCACGAGGATCACGGAGATGATGCAAAGCACCCAGAGCGAGGCGCGGCGTACTTCGATGTCCGGCAGTGCCACGCGGCCGAGGAAGTATGGGCCGAGGTACAGCAACACGCGGGAACCGCCGGCGCTGACCGCTTCCCAGGTGTCGTAGTGCGCGAAACTCGACGCGATGTAGACCAATGCGAGCGCGACCACCGCCGTGTCCACGCCGCACCACCGCATGTTCAGCGGTTCGCCGCCCTTGATCACGAAGCCGACCAACGCGCCGTATGTCACCGCGCTCACGGCGTTCACGTCCGGGATCATCGGGATGGCCACGCCGACCGTTTGGAAAAACAGCAGTAGCCCCGGCAGCAGCGCGAACGGAAAGGCCCACCGGATGCCCTTGAAATAGGACATGCCCAGTGCGGTGAAAAAGAGGGTGGCGAGGACGAGCGTGTTCACGAGACTGTTCTAGGTATCGACGCCGGTCGGGGGGTGACGTTACACCCGAACCGCACGTCGGTCGCGTGGCGGCTCTCGCCGGCCGGGTTTCAGGCGGCCACGACCTTGCCTGCGGCGGCTTTCTCAAGCTCGATCTCGAAAGCGTCGTAGCTGCGGCCCCAGGTGTGTTTTCTTGCGATTGCGTACGCCTTGTCGCTCATCCGCTTCCATTCCGCGTCGGTCATTCGGCAAACGCGCTCGATCGCCTTGGCCATGTCCAGCGGGTCTTGCGGCTTCACGAAGATGCCGGCGTCGTTGGTCAGCACGTCCGGCGCGATGCCCGTGGGGGTGCCGATGACCGGCGTCCGGCAGGCCATCGCCTCCAGGACCGGCAGGCCGAATCCCTCGCTGCGGCTTCCGAAGAGCCATGCGTCGCAACTGGCGTAAATCTCGCGGAGTTTGTCCTGCTCGGGGGCGACGTGGAACTCCGCCGGGTGCGGTACAGGCAGTTCGTCCATCGGTTGATGAGCGCCGAAGGCGACGAACTGCAGCCGGGGGAATCCCTGTCGGGCGAGCCGGACGGCTTCGAGCGAGATGTCGGTGCCCTTGAAATGGCTGGTCGCGTACATCACGCCGACCTTCGGCGGCCAGCTTTTGGTCCGGGGCGGCGCGTTGAACATGTCGGTATCGACCCCGTTGGAGACGATCGTCACGTCCGACACGCCGTAACGAGCCGCGGCGAGATCCTTGATCCACCCGGCCACGACGATGCGGTGCATCGGCAGTTTCCACGTCGCCTCGACCCGCTCGCGGTAGTCTTCCTCGTGGTGGTCGAACTGCGTTTCGTCGTGCTGGATGAAGTGGACTTTCGCGCCCTTGCTGGCGGGATAGTCGTTGATCCAGGTCGCCGTCTCCCACCAGGTGCCGATAACCACGTCGGCGTCGGGGACGTCGTCGGCGGTGATGGGGCGGTAGGTGTCGATAACGCGGTGCTCGAAGGGCACATCCGCGAAGTGGCCCGGCGCCTCGGGTTGGGTCACCGGCCACGCGCCCATTCGCAGGAACTGGCGCATGCGGGACTTCAGGTCTGGCCGCCGACGCGGCAGGCTTACTGCGGTTACCTCGTGCCCACGCTTGTGCAACTCGCGCGCGTGCAGTGCCGCGACGCGGATGCCACCGGCCAGACCGGCATGGGGAAGAACGAACGTGATCCGCATGAGCTTGAACGTCGATACGCCGGAACGCCCGACGTCGGGTCGCGCCGTTGGCGCGGGTCAAAGGGGACATCCTACATCGGTCACCCTTGCAGTTTCATCGGTCATTTTCCGATTCAGGTTGGGCCGCAACAACTTCGCGTCAAGACGCGTTGCGGGCGGACAAATTGACATTCGACCGTGTGGCGCTGGCAAGCCGTCGGCCATGACTGATAACCACCTCTCAGCGTAACGCAACGCTCGCCAATGTCCGCCAAGCCCGCACATTGGTCGGTCCCGCGCGAACGCCTTGCCAGGCCTTGGTCACCGCCGCGGACCGCTCGCCGTGACGTTTGTGATCCGCCGCCGCGCCCAGAAGGACGGCCTGCACCCGATTCGCACAGCCGCGAGCGCTGTCGGACCCTTCCGCTTCAGGAAACGCCGCCGGAACCTCAATCATTTCACCCCGCATGAGCGGATCGGTGCCGGTGGCCTGCCGTTCGCGTTGGAAGCTGCGGATGTGGTCCTCGAGCCACCCCCGCTTGGCCGACGCCTGCCGCTGGGTGATCCCGCCGCGATGCAGCCGGTAGCGGTAGCAATGCTCCGGCTCGAACCACACCCGGCCCGCGTCGCCGAGCCGAAGTTGAAAGTCGGCGTCCTCGCATCCGTTGAAGAACGCCCGAAACCCGCCGAGTTGCCGCATCATCTCCATGCGCACGAGGAACGTGCAGAAGTGGGTTCGGCCCTTGCCGGCGCGAAGTTCTTTGGTGATGTCTTCGACGCCGCCGACGCGCATGGGCCAGTGGGTCAGCGGCGTGTCGTGTTCGTCGGTGAGCGTGTGGATGCCGCACACCGCGTCGGCGTCGGTGTGTGTTTGCAGGAAGTCGAGCTGCCGGGCGAGTCGGTCGGGTGGGGCGTAAGCGTCGTCCGCGTCGCATCGGCAGAACAGTTCGCCCGTCGCGGCGGCAAGGCCGACGTTGAGCGCGGGGGCGATGCCTTCCCGTGGGCCCGGCACCATGTTCAGCCGCTTGTCCTCCGTGGCGATCCGCTCCACGACCGCCGGCCCTTCGTCGCTGGAACCGTCCTCGACGACGATCAGTTCCAGGTCCACGCCGGTCTGCCCGAGCACGGACCGCACCGCCGGCTCGACGAACGGCATGCAGTCACGCATCGGCATGACGCACGAAATCTTCACGCCGACTTCCGTTTCATCAGGGCACACGCCACGAGTTTCCATCCGTCGGTCGAGGTGGGCGACAGCTTCACCGCGTCCTTGCCGTAGCTCAGCGCGGTCCGCCATTCGCCGCTGTGCCAGGCCCACCAGCCGTATTGCAGTGCGTACTTGAGCTTGCTTTCGGTCGCGTTGGTCGGACGCCAGCCGGTCGGGTTGGCGAAGGTGTACTTGCCGATGACGCCGCGCCGTTCCCACGCCGCTTCGCAACCGCGCCGCATGCACTCGGTCTGCAGCGCCCCCTTTTTCTCGCTGATCGAATCGGCCTGCATGCGGTACTGCAGCAGCACGTCCGGCAGGCTCGCCAAATCGCCGTGCTCGCCCATCCGTAGCCACAAATCGAGATCCTGGCTCGCGGAATAGCTCTCGTCGTAGCCGCCGACTTGCTCGAAGACGCCGCGCCGCATCATCACCAACGGGTGGCAGATGGGCACCTTGCCGACGAGGCAGAGTTCCTGGAGCGTCGCGTTGTCGGTCGGCTGATGTTGCACGCGCAGCAGTCGGCCACGATCGTCGACCAGTTCGTACGCACCGCCCAGCACCGCCACCTCGGGGTGGGCATCGAGGAAGGCGACCTGCTTCGCGAACCGGTCGGGCTTGGCGACATCGTCGGCGTCCATGCGGGCCAGCAGGTCGCCGGTCGCGAGCTTGCAGGCCTTGTTGAGCGTGGGCGTCAGGCCGATGTTGTCCTGCTCGATGAGCCGAATCCGCGGGTCGTCATATCCATGCAGGATCGCCCGGCTTTGGTCGGTCGAGCCGTCGTCGACGATGATGAACTCGAAGTCGGTGAATGTCTGTGCGAGGATCGAATCCACCGCGGCGCGGATGAACGCTTCGGCGTTGTAAGAGGCCAGAATGACACTCACGCGCGGCATGCCGAGAGTGTATCGGCCGTTTGTGCCGGTCGCTTGTGGATGCTGCGGGGCGGTGTCCGGCGTTGGTTAGAAGCCGACTTTGAAGCCTTCCTGCTCCAGTTGCACGATCAGCCGCTGCGCGTCGCGGCTGACGGCGTTGGCCTGCTTGAGCACGTCGAGCAGGGCGTTGTACAGGGCAGGGTCGTTGATGATTCGGCCGACCGTGCCCTCGCCGTTGTCGATCTTGGCGGTGATCGATTGGATGTTGTCCAGCGACTTGTCGAGCTCGACGAGGCTGTCGGCGACCCGGCCGGCGGTCTGGTTGATGGCCTGGCGGGTTTCGCCGATGGTGATGACGATCTCGTCGCCGGCGTCGTTGAACTTTTCCATCGCCTCCCGCGCGCTTGCGGCGGTCGCGCGACTGTCGGCAATCGCCGCCTTGATGTCGGCACGCATCTGCGGGTCGTCGATGAACTCCCGTGCCGAGGCGATCGTGTCGCCGGCGCGGGTGATTTGCTCGTTGGTGTTTTGCAGCAGGATCTTCGTGTCGCCGATGAGCCCTTGTTCCTTGAACTCGGTGACGATGTCGTTGAGGTTGCTCGCGAGTTCGCCGATCTCGGCGGGGATGATCTCGTTGCCCGTGTAGTTGGTCGGCACGACGTCACCTGCCGCGAGCACGCCGTCAGGAGTGGCTTCGATTTCCAGTTGGATGACGGCCCCGCTCGAAAGCAAGTTGGTCTGCCGGATGTAGCCGATGACGTTACCGGGGATGCGTTTGTCGGCGTCGATCTGTGCTTCGAGCGTGAGGCCGTAGTCGTCGGTCAGTTCGAGCTTGCTGACCTGGCCGACGGTGACGCCTTTGAACTGTACCGGCGACCCGACCGACAACGCGTCGGCGCGTTCGGTGTCGATCGTGACGGTGAACTTCTCCCCCGCGAACGGCCCGGCGAGGTTGCCCCCGAACTGGATAATCATGTATCCGAGCAGCCCCAGGGCCAACAGGACCGTGATCCCCACCAGGGAGTTTCGTTTGTTCGAGCTCATCGGCGTTGACGGTATGATCCTTCGCGATGAGCGGCAAACGAAGTAGTCGATGGCCGGTGTTGCTGGCGGTGCTTTTCTTGGTCGGTTTCGTGAGCGTCGGGGCGCAGCGCCAGTTGCCGCGACACGAAACACGCTACTACTACCTGCACACCGACCTCGAGGTGGATCAGGCTCGTGCGGCCGCGATCCGCATGACCAAGATGGCCGAGGAGTACTTCCGCCGGACCAAGGACTTCGGGCGCGGGCAGCCGGACCGCCGGTTCGACTTTTACCTGTTCAGCAACCAGGCCGACTACAACGCCGCAGGCGGTCCGCCCGGTTCGGCCGGGGTTTACATGCGGCGTGGTAACGATGCCCGGCTCATGGCGTTCATGATCCCGGGCCACGAGGCCGAGAGTTGGAAGACCGTGCAGCACGAGGGTTTTCACCAGTTCGCCGACGTCTCGATCGGCCGGCTTCCGCCTTGGGTCAACGAAGGCTTGGCCGAGTACTTCGGCGAGTCGATCTTCACCGGCGACGGATACGTCTCGGGCATTGTCGACCCTCGCCGGCTCGAACGCATCCGACGCACCATGGAGGAGAACCGTTTCATCCGCGTGGAGGACCTCATGGACATGACCCAGCGCGAGTGGAACGCCCGGCTCAAGCACGAGAACTATGACCAAGGCTGGGCCATGGTCCACTTCCTCGCCCACGGCGATGGGGGCAGGTACCAGCGCCCATTGGCCGACTTCATCGACCGTGTCGGGCGTGGGCAGGATCAAGTGAACGCGTGGGGCGCGACCTTCGGCAGTACCGACGGCATGGCCGACGCGCTCAACAAGTTCTGGGCGGGGTACGACCCCGCCGACGCGGATCACCTGCGAGCCGAGGCGACCCTGCGGACGCTCACGAGTTATCTCGCCCGTGCCGTGCTTCAGGGCAAGCAGTATGACAACTTCGATGCGTTTCTCGAAGGCCTACGCGACGGTGACATCTCCATGGATGTCAACGTCGTGGGGGAAAACTGGTTGCCCGACGATCTGCGTTTGCGTGTCTTGCACAACACGGACGGTTGGCTCGCGGCCGGTTACGCGTTCGAGATCGTCTCCGACCCGCGTCGGCTGCAACTGCGGATGACCGAACCTGACGGAACCGTCAAGCTCGCCGGCTACAAGCTCCGGCGTGGCCTGGTGTCGGAAGTCGTCGTGCAGTGAGTTCGTGCAGAGCGCTACCGCAGCCCCGCCAATTCTTCCTCATCCGCCTCGCCGCGGACGAAGCGTTGGACGTGCGGATCTTCGCAGTCGCGAATCTCATCGCCGGTGCCGTTGAAGATGATCTTGCCGTGGTGGAGCATCACGATGCGATCGCCGACCTTGAACGCGTTGGCCATGTCGTGGGTGACGACGACGCTGGTGACCTCGAGTTCGCGCTGAAGTTTGAGGATCAGTTCGGAGATCGCGTCCGAACGGATCGGGTCCAGGCCGGTGGTCGGCTCGTCGTAAAACACGATGTCCGGCTCCATGGCGATCGCGCGGGCCAAGGCGACGCGCTTGCGTTGACCGCCCGAGACTTCGCTGGGCATCTTCGGCCCGACGTCGGGCAAGCCGACCATCTTGAGCATCCGCAGGGCGGTTGCGTCGATTTCCTCGTTGGTCTTACGGGTGTGTTGGCGTAACGGGAAGCCGACATTCTGCAGGTTGTTGAGCGAGTCGAAGAGCGCGCCTTGCTGAAAGAGGTAGCCGAAGCGATGGCGGACCTCGGCGAGTTCGCGTTCGTTGAGCCGGTCGATGCGGATGTCGTCGAAATAAACCTCGCCTTGGTCGGGCCCGAGCAGGCCGACGATGTGCTTGAGCATGACGGACTTGCCGCTGCCCGACGCGCCGAGGACGACGAGCGTTTCGCCGCGGTTGACCACGAGGTCGACGCCGTCGAGCACCAGGAGTTTGCCGAACGATTTGTGCAGGTTGACGAGCCGGACCAACGGTGGGCCGACATCGGGTGTTTGACCATGTTCGTGCAGTTTTGCCTCGGCGAAGTCGCCCGCCCACGTCGCGCCGGTACTCGTGTCTTGGTTCATATCAACGGCCCCGAATCACCGTAGATGGCCCGGAACAGGTCTTGCAGCAGCTTGGCGAAGAAGAAGTTGAGCACGATGATCGCCAGGAAGCTCGTCACGAACGCCTCGGTGCAGGCGCTGCCGACGCCTTTCGCGCCCGAGCCGCAGTTGAACCCCTTGTAGCAGGCGATGATGCCGATCGCGCCGCCGAAGAAGACCGACTTCATCAGCCCCTCCATGATGTTCCATGTGTCGATCAGGTCGGCCGAGTAGTACCAGTATGGCTGATTTGGCACGCCAAGGAACTTCACGCTGATGAGCCACCCCCCGAGCACGCCGAGCAGGTCGGAGTAAATCGTGAGGATCGGCGTGAGCAGGACGCACGCGACGAATCGCGGCACCACGAGAAAGCGGATCGGGTCCGTCCCCATCACCCGCAGCGCATCGAGCTGCTCGGTGACGTTCATGGTGCCGAGCTCGGCGGTGAGTGCGCCGCCGACGCGTCCGGCGAGCATGACCGCGGCCAGCACCGGGCCGATCTGCTTCACGACGGTGAGGCCGATGACGCCGCCGATGCGTTCCTCCTGGCCGAAGGCCTTGAACTGTGAAAACGTCTCGATCGCCATCACCATGCCGATGAAACCGCCGGTGATCGCGATGACCGGAACGGACCGGACGCCGACCTCGTACATTTGCGGGAAGATCAGCCGAAAAGTGTTCCACCGCCAGCCGTGGGAGAAAAACCACCGCCAGGTCTGTGCGAAAAAGGCGAAGAATGCGCCGAAGCCCGAGATCGCTTTGAGCGAGTCATTACCGACACGTTCGATGATCGCGGGAACCATGGGGCGGATGGTAGCGAGGCCGAGCGCTTCCGCTATTCTGATAGCGATGCGAAACCTCGCCCTGATCGCTGTCGTTTGTTTCCTCACCGTCGCCGTGACCGGTTGTCGTAATCCCGTCTCGAACGTGGTGACCTTCGGCAAGCAGTTCCGCGCCCAGGGCGTGAAGCACTACGACGCCGGTGACTACGAACGCGCCCGCAGCGCTTTCGAGGAAGCCACCGAGCAGAACCCGTCGGATTACCTTTCGCACTATTACCTCGGGCAGACCTATCGCCAGCAGGGCAAGGACCAGCTCGCGATCCAGGCGCTCAACACGGCGCTGCGTGTGCGGCTTACGACCGGCGGCGGTCGCAAGGACATCGCCGCCCGCAACGACATCACCTTTGCCCTGGGTCAGGCGGTCGCCGAGAGCCCGTCGGGTGACGCGGCGCTCAACAAGCTTGAGTTCGACGCGCGGACCGAGAACAAAGCCGACTTCTGGATGGCCGTCGCCGAGGCCTACCGGGCCCGCGGCGACGCCGACAACGCGCTCGACGCCTATGCCCAAGCCGCGGAGGCCGCGCCCAGCGATCCATTCCTCGCCAAGCGGTATGCCTTTTATGCCGACGGTCTGGGCCAGTCGGAGCTTGCGGGCCCGCTGTTGATCAATGCCTACGACCTCCAACCCGAGGACCCCGAGGTGATCGCGGCCCTGGAAGCCAACGACATCATCCCCGGCCCGAGCTTGCGTAGTCGCGACAAGCTCGTCGATCCGATCATCCCCAAAGGGCCGTTGCCGCAGTTCCGGGCCGGCTTCGAAGACAACCGCAACGAGCCGATCGACCTCGACGAAGTCCGCCGGCGGTACGAAGACGGGGAATGAGTCGAGACGGGCTCACCAAAGACAACGGCCGGGCGACCTGTGTCGCCCGGCCGTTGTCGTCACTTGCGCTTCGTCGAGCGCTTCGACTTGCGGTCCTTTCTCGCCTCTGCCTTGAAGACAGCCTTGCCGAACTCGGGGGCCAGCAGTGCAAGGCGATGGCGGCGCAGGTCGAAAACCGCCAAGCTTCCGCTGGCACGTTTCACGAACACGTACGGCAGCGAGACGGCCTTGATCCGGCTCGGCCAGCCTGCATAGCCGGCCATCGTCGTGACCGACTGCACGAACAACGTCGGCGATACATCCGCGTCGGAGCGGACGACATATTCGTCGGTCTCCTCGGCGATCGTGACGTACTGCCCAACGGCGAGGTCTTCCGGGCCGATCAAGCGAGAAGGGGTGAATGAATGTGGGGTGGTGTCCTTGTCTTTGGTTTTGGCTTTCTTGGTAAGGGTTGTGCCCATGACAAATCGGGTGCGACCGTCCGGCCAACGGCCCGACGGCAAAGAGGAAAGGAATGTGCGAGTGAACGACAACGGCGTGAAGGATCACGCCGGGGCGGCAGAAGTGCGCGAGATGTGTCGTTTGAGGAGCGTGGGCGGAGCGTAGCGCGCAAAACAAAACGGGCAAGCCCCGGATGACCCGAGGCTTGCCCGCTTCAGCAGGCATGCGAGATGCCGACCCAACTTAGTACCGGTAGTGGTCCGGCTTGTACGGGCCGTCCAAGGGGACGCCGATGTAGTCGGCCTGGTCTTGGCTCATCTGCGTGAGCTTCACGCCGAGCTTGTCCAGGTGCAGGCGGGCGACCTTCTCGTCGAGCTTCTTGGGCAGGAGGTACACCTTGTTCTCGGAGTAATCGACGCCCGAGAGGTTCTCCTTGCCGGCGTTGAACAGGGCCAGGTCGATCTGGGCGATCGTCTGGTTGGTGAACGAGGCGG